>SKJJ01000208.1 GCA_007115975.1 Chitinispirillum sp. | reverse complement strand
AGCCTAAAGAAATAGTGGCTTCGGTTGCCACGCGTAGTCTATTTTCATGAAAAAGCTGACAATGATTGAAAAGCGTGCCAAACCGAAGTTTAAGTCAAATGGTAAAAACATCGATGATTACGATGTAATTTTCCATCGGTTCACCAAATTGGTAGAATACGATCGCGCCGCCGGTTGCAACATTTTTGTCAAGTAACGATATGGCCGGGAAAACAATAATTCCTTTTATTTTAGCCCCCCAAAAAAAATGGGATAAGATCTCGGTCCACGGAAAGCACGGAAGCTAAAAAAGAGGACACATTCTGTTTTCCTGTTTCAGTGTCTTCCGTGCTTTCCGTGGACAACTCCTTTCTCCCACTTAGCCGTTAACCCCAACCTCTTAAACCCTTACTAAAGACCATTCATATAAAGATCTGAGACCAACCTTCAGACCACCCACCATTTAAGAAGAGCCCCTTTGTCAAAACCGGTACCCTAAGATGCCAGGAGCCTTGTTTGACAATCTCGTGAGCTAAAAAGTAATTTTTTCTACGGCAGGCTATTTGCTTTGTTAAATCTCTTTGCAGCCGGAAAACTCCTGCACGGCAACTCTCTAAACAGTTCACCAAATCGGAAAAATCGTATACCATGGACACAGTGGCAATAAAACCAGCAGACAGCATGGGGAAAAACTTTATCCCCCCCCACTACTTAAGCGATGGTCAGGATCAATACACGCTTCGCAATAAGCAAAACCCCCATCCATTACCACCCTGGCGCCATCTTCGTGCAAATGAACTGGAACAACTTGTTAAAAACGGCAACACTGCAGATAACTGGGATAATTTTCTGGCCACCGATAATTTCGATCCCGCACAGGTAAAAAACAGCTCCTTTTTCGGACTTGTGCGCATAGGTCGACTTACCAATCTAGTGCTCGAACATCATGACCTCCAGCTTCCAACCGGCATTGTCAACAGCCTGATTGTCTCCTGCGATATCGGAAATGATGTTGCCATTCACAATGTCAGCTATCTTGCACACTATATTATCGGTGACCGCTGTATTCTCGCCAACATAGATGAAATGCACACAACCAACCATGCCAAGTTTGGAAACGGTATTATCAAAAAAGGTGAGGATGATTCGGTGCGGGTATGGGTGGATCTGATGAATGAAACCGGTGGCCGTCAGGTTTTGCCCTTTGACGGAATGACCACCGCTGATGCATACATCTGGGCCAAGTTCCGTGAAAACAGTGCTCTGCTTGAAAAACTTAAAACTATTACCCAAAACAGCTTCGACTCAAAAAGGGGATACTACGGAACGGTTGGGAATTTCTGTGTCATTAAAAACTCCCGTATCCTAAAGGACGTTAAAATCGGCTCCGATGCTTACATAAAGGGTGCTAACAAACTGAAAAACCTCACCGTTAACTCATCACATGAGGAGGCTACCCAGATTGGGGAAGGGGTTGAACTGGTAAATGGGATTATTGGCTACGGATGTAACATCTTCTACGGCTGCAAGGCAGTACGATTTATTTTGGGCAACCGATCCAATCTCAAATATGGTGCCAGGCTTATCAACTCCTTTTTAGGCGACAACTCTACCATCTCCTGCTGTGAAGTCCTCAACAACCTTATCTTCCCTTCACATGAGCAGCACCACAACAACTCTTTTCTCATCGCCTCTCTGGTCATGGGACAGAGCAATATGGCTGCAGGAGCAACCATAGGATCCAACCACAACAGCCGTGCAAACGACTGTGAACTCCAGGCCGGCAGAGGGTTCTGGCCAGGGTTATGCACCAGTGTAAAACATCCCAGCTACTTTGCCTCATTTATTCTGATGAGCAAAGGGGATTATCCCGCAGAACTCAATATCAAGCTCCCCTTTTCACTCCTGAACAACAATGTATCACAAAATCAGCTGGAAATAATTCCAGCGTTCTGGTGGAACTATAATATGTATGCTCTTTCCCGCAACAGCTGGAAATTCCAAAACAGGGACAACAGAATCTTCAAAGTGCAGCACATTGAAACTGATCCCCTCGCGCCGGACACCGCAGAGGAGATTATCCATGCAAGAGCGCTTCTTGAGATCTGGACTGCAAAGGCCGCTCTGAAAAAAGATGGTCTCACTGACGAAAACAGGGATAACCAGGAGCTGCGCAGCATCGGTAAAGCACTGCTCAATGGCCCCCCGGAAAAAACCGACTCCCTTGAGGTGATCGGGGAGAATATGGAGAAGTCCCAAAGAAAATGTGTCATAGCCAAGGTTCGTACCGGATACCAAGCCTATGAACAGATGCTCCTTTTTTATGCGGTAAAAAATATAACCCGATTTTTAGACACCCAAAAGATTGGCTTTGACCAGATGCAGCAGCATCTCCAGGGGAAAAGAGTGAAAAACTGGTGCAATCTGGGTGGACAACTTGTTCCCATTCATGAAGTTACAAGGCTTTGTGAAGATATCACTGCCGATAAACTGCACTCCTGGGATGCAATCCATAACCGCTACAGCGAACTGTGGGAACGCTACCCTCTTGAAAAACAGAAGCACGCCTGGGGGGTTCTCTCTCTGCTGCTGGGAACCAATACCATCTCCCCAACACAGTGGATTGACACATTAAACAGGGCTGTTACCGTTCAGAATTTTGTTTGCGAACAGGTTTTTCTCTCCCGCAAAAAAGATTTCGACAGCAGTTTCAAACAGGCCACGTTTCGTTCCACCGATGAGATGATTGCAACTATTGGTACAGCAGATGACAACAGCTTTGTTCAGCAGATTCGCCAGGAAACCGATGCCTATAACCAAAAACTGCTACAACTTACCAAAATGTAAGCCCTTACGCAGTTCAAACACCAAAATACGGCCTCACAATTTGCAATTAAATAGCGTTGTGACGATCATTTTTTTGGCTCCAATGCCTTAAATCTCGTACTTTAAAAGAGCAGACAAAATAATTGCTTCAAAGTACAACCTTTATCGGAGGATTTTGTGCATCACCGGAAAAACCATTCTAAAGCGCTTAAATTCATCATGTTATTACTAACTGTCCCTGCAATCATCCACTCCGCTGCCGATCACTTCAGACTTAATCAGCTTGGCTATTATCCACAAAGCAGAAAAGTGGCTGTGGTTGTCGGGGCTCAGGCCGGCGATTTCAATCTGGTGTGTGCCCGGGAGAAAGAAATTGTGTTCTCCGGCACTCTGTCTGAGCAAAAGACCTGGGAAGAAGCTGGTGAAACCGGCAGGCAGGCCGATTTTTCGGAATTTAAAGAGGTGGGAACCTACAAAATTTCCGTGGAAGGCATTGGGGAGTCCCACCCTTTCAATATAGCTGAGGATGTATTAGAGGATGTCGCAACAGCATCCATGCGTTCCTACTATTTTCAGCGCTGCTCCTATGAACTTCTCGAACAGTTCGCCGGGCAATGGGCCCGCCCGGCAGGACACCCTGATACTGCGGTCTCCTTTCACGAATCAAGCGGCAGAACCTCCGGTACACTCAATTCTCCCGGAGGCTGGTATGATGCCGGTGATTACGGTAAATACATCGTCAATTCTGGTATATCAACCGGAACCCTTCTGGCTTTTTATGAACTTTTCCCCGACTATTTCCCCGATGGCAGTCTGCACATTCCCGAATCTGGCAACGGTGTTCCGGATATACTCGATGAGGTTCGGTTCAATATTGACTGGATGAAAACAATGCAGGATGAGGATGGAGGGGTATTTTTCAAACTCACCACACTGAGGTTTCCCGGATATATCATGCCCCACGAGGATACCTGGGAGAGATTTGTCATTGGCAAAAGCACAACTTCTTCACTAAATTTCGCTGCTGTAATGGCTATGGCGGCCAGAATTTATGAACCCTTTGATCCACAGTTTGCAAAGGATGCAAAAAAGAGCGCCAAAAGAGCCTGGGACTGGGCCGTGGAGAATCCAAGTGTTCGGTTCCAAAATCCTTCCGATGTAAGGACCGGAGAGTACGGGGACAGCAACTTTTCCGATGAGTTTGTCTGGGCAGCAACAGAGCTTTATATCACCACCAACGACAAAAAGTTTGCTGATTTTCTTTCAGACAAGGATCTTTCCTATATGGGTGCTCCTTCATGGCGGGACGTTCACTCACTTGCAGCGCTCTCTCTTTCTGTAAGGGATGACCGGTTGAGTGAGGAGCTGAGGGAAGAGGTAAGACGATCTGTTGTAAACGCAGCTGATGCCTGGATTGGGGATATGAGCAGATCACTCTACAGAATACCTGATATCAATTTCAATTGGGGGTCAAATTCCGTATATGCCAATGCCGGAATCTCGATGGTCTATGCCTACAAAATCACCGGTGAAGTTCAGTATCTGCTGGCTGCTGCAGAAGTGGCAGATTACCTTTTGGGAAAAAATGCCACCACGTTCTCTTTTATGACCGGGTTTGGAACCAAAGCAGCAGCACACCCTCATCACCGACCATCCATTGCTGACAAAGATGCACCCTCTGTTCCGGGGTTTCTTGTGGGAGGACCCAATGCCAGCAGACAGGACAGCTCCTACGCACCCTATTCATCACGTCTGCCTGCAAAGAGTTTTGAGGACGACCACAGAAGTTATGCATCGAATGAGGTTGCCATCAACTGGAATGCACCTTCTACCTTTCTTCTTGCAGCCTTGCATGCAACACTGAGCGAAGATATCTATGCACAGGAGGGCCCGTTCAGACTCAATACTAATATCGCTGGCAATGGGAGTGTTACTGTTACCCCCCAGAAGCAAGAGTATGAGTTGGGCGATAAGGTAACATTCAGTGCTCAGGCGGATGATGGAAGTGTATTTAGCCACTGGAGCGGAGCGGTGATAGGCACTGAGTCAACCGTTGAGATCACTATCAATTCCAATCTTTCGGTAACTGCAGTTTTTACCGACCCTGATGAGATGGTGCGTAACGGTGATTTTAGTTCGGGATTTGCGCACTGGCATCTTGGCGTGTACCAGAATGCTTCGGCGTCCGGAGCTGTTTCGAATGAAAAATTCCATGTAGATATTACCAATGGTGGTGATGAGGTGTGGAACATCCAGCTTACCCAGAGAGGTATAAATCTTCAAAAGGGGCACACCTATCGTCTTGAGTTTGATGCCTATGCAGAGGAGCCAAGAAATCTTATGGCCTCGGTTTCGATGAGCAATGATCCATGGAGCTCTTATGTTGGTGGTACAAGAAATGTTTTCAGAATCGGCAAGGAAGAGGAGTCATACAGTTTAACCTTCACCATGCAGGCAGAGAGTGATTCTGATGCCAGGATCGAGATCAATTATGGAACAGATGATGCTGCGGTGTATCTGGATAATGTCAGCTTCAGAGAGGTGACTGAATAAGTCTCGGGCAAGGGGTTGACTATAGTTTCAACGGATAGTTCCTTTGAGGTAATTAATTT
>SKJJ01000175.1 GCA_007115975.1 Chitinispirillum sp. | reverse complement strand
TCGGTGGTGCAGGATCTTCCGGAGGTATCGGCGGCGGAGTATCCGACAATTTCTCTGACTCCATATCAGTACCGGTATCTGTGCGCTTTTAAATTTCTGAATCCTTACATTCAACATATTCAAAAGGGGCAAACAATGGCAAAGTTAAAGATCGAAGATCTGGAAGTTAACGAACAGCTCGACTCCGCTGCACTTCAGAAAGTTACCGGTGGTATGGGCAACCACACCGGAGATAAAAGGGGAGGAGACGGCAGAAATACCAATTTCGGCTATGCTGCCGGAGGTGATGGAACGGGGGGTGAGGCTGGTGACGCCACAAACTCTGGTAGAATTGGCGGCTCCTGGGCTGGTGGAGGAAAACAAACATCCATTGCTGGTGGCGGAAACAGAGGTGGAGGCTGGTTCAGAGGTGGAGTTGGTGGCTCAGGAGGAGACGCTTCCGGAACTGCAACCGGTGGTACATCTTTTGGAGGCTCGGTGGCAGGCGGTGACGGTGGAGCCGGTATCGGCGGTGCAGGATCTTCAGGCGGTATCGGTGGCGGAGTTTCTGATAACTTCTCAGACTCTATCAGTGTTCCGGTTTCCGTTCGTTTCTAATACAATTACGGAAAACCACAAAGATGCGGGGGTTACCCAAAAAGGCCCGGTGCACTACCAGGCCTTTCCCTTTATGAATCTCTAATCCTTTTAAAGACGTTTCGATTCTGATCCGCACTCAAACGTGAGCACAATTTCAAGAACCGTTTTCGATCTCCTCCACAAATTAATAGATTTATTCACTCAATTACCCCGTAAAAGCTTTTTATCCTGCCAAAAGATTCTTTAGTTTCCCGGTAAATACAGCACAATCGCGCATTGTAATAATCAGCGCACTCTTCCTGCCGTCTATAACAACCTGCACGGTATTATCCTCAACCGAAAGAGTTACATCGATAATTTTTTTCAGTTCGTAGCTTCTGCTTCCGCCACCAACCATAAGTATTCGGTTGTCAGTCAGATAGATCTGTCCCTCCATGTCGATATCATATCCTATGATCTTGTGCTTTACAAGATTTTGCTGATAACGCTTCACTGTTTTTTGTTTCAGAAACCGCCCTTCAGTGCAGTAGAAACAATTTTCGTTAGTTTTGAGGTTGATATCGACCTCGAAAGCTTTGAGCTCCTCCGACATTGCTCTTCTCATCGAGCACATAATGTCAATAAGCGTTCTTTCCTCTTGAATGTCACAGTCAGAAAGCCGCAGGTTTTTCTGCAGAGCATCAAGTCGTTCCTCTTCATCCTCTGAAATGACGTGATCCTCCATCACCGCATCAAGAAACGAGCTAAAAGTGGCGGCCTTTATCCTTACGATATTTGACGATGGTACGGCTACCTGCTTTTCAAGCTCCAACAACTCATCGGGTGAAATGTAGTTAGGGTCTTCATAGAAGCTGTCATGAATGAGAGTGAAAAAATGAAAATCAAACCAGGCTCTCAATTTTCCTGCAGATTCAATTTGATTGTAACCACTTAAGATCTCTTCAACCGACTCTCTTGCCTTAAGCTGTTCGCCAAAAAGATCAAGTTTTTCTATCAGATCCTGTTTCTGTTTCTGGAATCTTCGGTTTATGATAATGCCTGATACCAATAGGGCCAACCCTGCAACTGTTTGAGCTGTACCGGCAGCAAGCCCAGAGAGAAAAAGGAGGGCTCCAATAACAACCAAAATGAGATAAACAGGTGAAGCTGCGGGAACCGGTGGGACCGTTGGCTCATAACGCTCAACTGAAATCCCTCCTTTGCAGTAGGTAAGGCCGGTATCCACGAAATGTTCAACTTCATTTTGAGCCCCGGAGGTCCTCTGTGAAGACGACCTGCCCTTTGAGGATGCGTACTTTCGGTAGTAAAGACCGTGTCTTCCACCGTGTACATAGGCGCCTTTGGGCCCTATCCCAACCCGTGCACCCGTGACTCCGGCAGACAAACCCAAGCCACTTTTAGAGAGGTTGAGCCGCAGTGGCCCAACCCTGAAAGCTTTTCGAATGTAAAAGGACATAGTGTTCCGTTATAACTTTTCTGTTTCTAAACGCTATCAGCGCAATCTCATGATTCTCTCAGACTTTATCATACTTCCATAACGTACCCGCACAATGTACCTCCCGTTTGATAGAGAAGTTCTGTGGTCACTTGTGGAAGAAAAAAAGCAGAAATTTCCATGAATCCCCCACTCAAGCGCTTTATGGGACTTTACTGTACAACCTTTATTATGTGGTGATTATGACATTTTGTCAAAGATTATTTATTGGAAATACATTTTGTCTCTGTGATGGCTAAAGCAAATTGAAAAGAATACGGCTCTATCCGGTGAATTGGTGGGTAGTCTGAAGGTGGACTCATACGATGTATGGAAATATTCTTTAGTATAGCCGTGAAAACATCACAGATTTGTTTACTGCCAGCACTCTACAGGGAACCTATTAACTGCGAGCGTTTTGAAAACCTATGGTAGTGGTTGTTTTTCAAAAAAAATCGGCGGAAAAATCCTTGATTATGTCGTACATTACCTCAATGCTCATCCTTCCACCCAGTTCTCTTTCCACATTTTTAATTTTTCCTCTCAGTGACTCGCTTCGGATACTCTTCAAAAATCTTGACCCTTTTTGGCATATCCCATGAATCACATACCTATTCTCAGTACCATCTGTTTGCCCGTGCAAAAGCTCATTTTGAATCAAGGCATTTATGTGCTCATCAACAACTCTCTTATCGCTCCCTCTGAGCGATTCAACATCCTCCGCTTTGGATAAGTACGTCTGATTCTCTGCGTGAGTCAGAATTTTTTCAATCAGGTCTATCTGATGTTTCATACCGCCCCCAAACGTCTTGGTTTATTGTTGTATAAGAAACCGCAAATACCATTCCCTACATCCTCTCTATTGACAAAAATTCTCACTAATGGGACAATATCCTTATACCACTTACATTTTCTTCTCAAAGGTCATTTATGAAACAAAAGACTCTTACCTCAGTTGTTCTTCTGTCCCTGTGCACCCTGCTCGTCTCTTTTTTTTGTCAAAGGAACATCGACTCCCAGGAAACCGAACCATTTAAACAACAAACCTATATCGCCGACTGGGATATCATCAGAGAAAAAGGGAACCTGAGAATTATCACCCCCCCATCCGAAGACCTTATTCTGACACGCGAAGGTATCCCCCTTAGCTTTGAAATCAACAACGCCAAACAATTTGCGGCCCTTAACAACCTCAATGCAGTTGTTATTGAAGCACCCGCCTACGACAGCATACTCCCATGGCTAAAAAGAGGGGTCGGCGACCTCGCTGTAGCGTCACTGACTGTAACTGAAGAGCGACAGCACTCTTTTTTACACTCCAGAGCCGTTAAATCGGTACGAGAATACCTGATCGGTGCAAAGGGTACGACTGTTGAGGATCTGAGCTACCTTGAGGGTAAAACGGTTGCGGTACGCAGAGAGAGCTCCTATGAGGGGACCCTCCAAAAAATCAAAGATTCTCTGGGCATCAACCTTCAAATAACCTATGTTCCGGGAAACATGCACACCGAAGAGATCATTTATGAAATCGCACAGGGGAAATATGACTATACCCTGTGTGATTCAGATATCGCCGGTGCGGTACTCTCCTACATAGATGATATCGATACACTGGCTGCTGTATCAGGCTACCGGGATGTAGCGTGGTTTATGCAATCACAAAGCTCAGAATTTAAAAACATCCTGGACAGATACCTTACCGAATTTTCAATTTTAGGGGAACTCAATTATCTCTCCACCTCAGATTACCCCCAAATAGAGAAACGCAACACAATCAGGTTTGTTACCCGCAACAATGCAGCATCATACTGGATTCACCGCGGAAGAGAGATCGGTTTTGACTATGAACTGATGAGCGCTTTTGCCAGAGCCCATGGCTTAAACCTGAAAATAGTGATAGCCAACTCCAGAGATGATCTGTTCAATTGGGTAAATGAGGGCAGAGCGGATATTGCAGCCGCAACCATTACAAAAACCGTAGAGCGGGAAAAAATGGTTGATTTCTCTGTCCCCTATCTGAGCACCTACGAAGTGATTGTTACCGCTGCTGCAGAAGATGGAGAGAGCAGTATCAAAACAGTTGAAGAGCTGCAGAACAAAGACATTTACATAAGAAAGGGCAGCTCCTACGAAGAGACTCTTAAAAGAATCAAAAGAGAGCACAATCTCACCTTCAATATCCACCTGCTTGATCAGACAACCGAAACAGAACAGATCCTGTGGAAAGTTGCACAGGGGGAATACGAGGCTACCATTTGCGATGATTACCTGGCATTCATCGAACTAAACCACGGCAACAATATCGCTATCGGACCAAAAGTTTCAGATAAAAGAGAGATCAGCTGGGCAGTGCGCAAAGATAATCCACTTTTAAAAACCATCGTTGATGAATTTGTTGGTAAAAGCGATTATCGTCCGAGGAGCCTGAACTACAACATACTTTACAACAGATACTTCAGAACACAAAACCAAAGACAAAGCCCCCAGGCCCGGGCCGACATTATCAACAGACTCTCAGAGTTTGATGACCTTATCCGGCTTCATTCAGAAAAGCGCGATTTTGACTGGAGAGCTGTGGCAGCCCTGATCTATCAGGAGTCGAAATTTGATCCCGAAGCCGAGAGCTGGGTCGGTGCCCTGGGGTTGATGCAGCTAATGCCCGCAACCGCAAGGCAGTTTATCAGCGGCGATATCAAAAATCCCAAAAACAATGTATACGCCGGGGTCAGGTATCTCAATATCCTGAAAAATCGCTTTGACAGGAGTATCCCGTCTAACGAAAGATTTAACTTTGCACTGGCTTCCTACAACGCCGGCTATGGCCACGTACTCGATGCCCGACGACTTGCGGAAAGCAAGGGACTCGACAGAGACAGATGGTTTGATAATGTTGAGGAAGCGATGCTGCTTCTGGCCCAGCCGGAATATTATCGCAATGCACGATACGGATACTGCAGAGGGCAGGAACCGGTCACCTACGTGAGGAATATTACCAGTCTTTTTGATAGTTACCGGCAGGTGCTTGATTAGCTTATTCTCCTCCCCCAGTCGGCGTCGCGGTCGGAATCGGAATCGGAATCGACTTCTGAAAAACACGACTGCGAGGCCGAGGCCGACCGCGACGCCGAAAGGGAAAGAGAAAACACATCCACTCAAAATCCCCCACCCGGCCGCAGGATCGGGATCGGGATCGGGATCGGCTCTGAAAAAAAGACGATTACGAGGCCGAGGCCGACCGCGACGCCGAAGGGGAAACGAGAAAAATCATCCACGCAAATTCAACACCCGGCAGCGGCCGCTACAAATCGAACATAATCAAAACTCAAAAATTTCAGCAGTTTCGCCTACCGAATATGCTCTTTTCCCAAGTTT
>SKJJ01000092.1 GCA_007115975.1 Chitinispirillum sp. | reverse complement strand
CCAAAAAATATGGCCGTGAAAATATAACCATAAACGAACTGCTGCTCTCAACATTTCTTGGCGGGGGTTCCGATCCGTACAAGCCTACTGAGGATATTTATGCGTGGTTTGACCGGTTTCGTATATCTTCTCAAAGGATAAATGAGTACCAGCAGATAATGGACCGGTACTATAGCGGGCACCAAGGTGATTCAACCTCGTTAAAGCAAAAAAGTGTCAGGCATCTTGAAAAAACAGCCCGGCCAGCCTATTCCGGATCCGGTATTATTACCCTGCCCAATGAAAATGAGTGGAAAGTATTTGGTATTAACGGCAATATAATAGCAGCAGGAAGTGGCAGGACTATCGATTTGAGAACGTATGGTTCCGGTCTGTTTCTGCTCAGTACATCTGCTGGAAACAAGATGCGGCTAATTGTACCCTGATGTCGCTTCCCGGTCTTGCGCAGATAGTGGGCCTAACAATTACCACTGTGGTTAAAACCTATGTTTAATCATTGTTGAACCGCACCGCACGACCGGATTGGGTGTCTGGAGTGAGTAGGTCTGATCACGATATCAGACTAATAGGACGCATCACCACTGCTCTGCGGCAGCCAATATCCAACTGGCTGACAAGAAAAAGAGAGCAAAAATGTTCTGATAAAAACAATATCAGCCGTAAAACCATAAAAAAAACAAGCATTAAGTCCCGATCTATGGTAAACTTGTATATACAGTGTGCACGCTCTGTGCACACTGTATATACACTTAATAAGCGAAAACACTTTTTCGATATAGGATGAAAGTGTATCAAAGCGCTTAAAAGCTGTGCGGATATAGTAACCAATCAATTAACTGTTGCATTTTCGTTGTAAAACGAAGAACGACTGGA
Organism: Chitinispirillum sp.; assembly: GCA_007115975.1. Lineage (GTDB taxonomy): Bacteria > Fibrobacterota > Chitinivibrionia > Chitinivibrionales > Chitinispirillaceae > Chitinispirillum. The sequence goes on along the minus strand of SKJJ01000092.1, from coordinate 4,584 downwards.
GAGGCAAAATGAAAAAACAGATCCTTACCATGGCAATTCTTGTTGTGGCTTGGTCAAGTTTCGCCCAAACCGGAAACCTTGTCCTTGATGTCAATTTTAATAATCGCACCGGGGCATTTAGCCATTACGATGAGGCGATGGCAAGGCAGGATTTCGGGCCCATAAATAACAGGGGTACAGGAGCGATCAGGGGACTTGATAAACCCGGAACAACGTGGCGGCAGAGAACAAGAGCAGGTGAGAGAAATCTAAGGCTGCACTACCCTAAAAATATTGCCGGTGGGGGTAACTCCGGCATTATCTTTGTAAAAAACATCACTCCCTCAGAAGAAGCAACCATGGAGTATCGCATCAAATTTGATGACAACTGGTTTTTCTGTTATGGTGGGAAGCTGCCTGGGTTGGCAGGCTCTGTAAATCCCAATGGTGCTTTGCCCTGGGGAGGAACGGAAAACAGGAGAGTCGTTCACAGTGCCTTTAGTACAAGACTTATGTGGAGAAGGCATAAAAATCTGGTAATTTATGCGTATCTTCCGGAACGTATAAACTCCAGTGGGAGAGTGGTTAGAAAATGGGGAGAAGATATCGAGTTTTTCAGAGGGGTTGTACCCGGAAGATGGTATACAATCAGACAGTATGTCAAGATGAATACACCGGGACAAAAAAACGGAATACTTGAAATGTATGTCGACGGAAAGCGCACACTGCGCAGAACAAATATCGAGTATCGTCTTCGTAATCAAGATGTAAAGGTGAATGCGGCTGCGATTCACTCTTACCGTGGTGGAGGTGCAACCAACAAAAATTTTCATTCAAACAAAGATGAGCACATCTATTTTGACTACTTTAGAGTCTGGACTGGTGGTCAGGGTGGCGGGACTCCTCCTCCTCCACCACCTCCACCTCCACCGGAACCAACGGCCTACACTCTCACCACAACCGTATCTGGTCAGGGTACAGTTGCCACATCACCAAAGGAATCCGAGTACGACCCCGGTACAGAGGTTACCCTTACCGCCACTCCCGCAAAAAATATGGTGTTTACCGGCTGGAGCGGGGATGTCACCGGTACGACCAACCCTCTAAAAGTGACGATGAGTGAAAACCGCGCAGTCAATGCATTCTTCACACAAAAAATCCCTTCGGGAACTGAGAGGTTATCGATTGTCTCTGCCCAAGCTTCGGCCGAGCAGAATGATGATCATCTCAAGGAGTTGTCCTATGATGGCGACCCCGAAACACGGTGGGCAAATGATAATACCCCAGAAAACAACTGGATTATCTATGACCTTGGTGATCAGGCAATCGTTAATGCGGTAAAACTTATGCTCAATGTGGGAGAGACCAGGACCTATCCGCTGAAGATCGAAGTTGGAGGGAGCACCGACAACTTTACCGAAGTGTGGAGCGGAGATCTGCCTCCAAATATCGGACTTCACACCATAATCGTTACAGAAGCCACGGGGCGCTATGTACGAGTGAGTATGACCGGGCCAAACTCCGATGAAAGCAACTGGTTTAGTATCTTCCAGGCTGAAGTTTGGGGGGAAACTCAGGGTACGTCAATTATCTCACCGACAAATGCACATGCCCAATTTGCAACTTTCAATCAGATACAAGGCGGCTTTACCGTCACCGCTCCGGGTGCATCCGCCAAACTTGAGGTGTTTGACCTCAAGGGTAAACTTCTGTTCCAAAAGAGCGCCCTGTTTGAAAACAGTTTTATACCGGTGAGACAAAATGGTGTCTACTTTTTGCGTCTCTCACAGGGTGGCAAGCAGATAAACCAGAGGTTGGTTATTCAAAACTGAATCAACCAGCTCAGTTGAATCGATTTTGTTGATCTATTAACAGTTTGAGTCTCTTTAAGACTCAAACTGCTAATTATTGTAAGGGGAACTGTTCGTTGGAAAAGGAGAAGTTATGAATTGGTGTGGTGTTGTTTTCAGTGAAAAAATGGCCCGTTTAGGCGCATGTACACTAATTATTTATACCGCCTTGTTTATGATATGCCCGCCTGAAGCAGTAGCCCAATTCAGACATCCGGGAATATTCAGTACCAGGGAGGAGTTGGATTTTGTAAAAGCCAGAATTGAGGAGGGTAAAGAGCCCTGGAAGAGTGCCTTTGCGAAACTTAAGAGTACAAACCCTACATCACGGGTACCTAAACCCCATGTACATGTCCCCGGAAGCCCTGATCCAAAAGAGAGAAAAGACATGGATGAGATGACCAGGGATGGTTCTTATGCTTATGCAAGTGCCTTGTTGTGGTATTTTACACGCGAAAAAAAATATGCCGATCATGCAATAAGAGTTCTCAATGCCTGGAGCATCTTTCAGAGAACCGGAATGCCGCTCTATCTCACCTGGGCCGCCCCCCATTTTCTTAATGCTGCAGAAATTATGAAGCACACACCTGGTTCTGGCTGGAAACAGTCCGATATTGATAAGTTCAGTACTATGGTAGATAAACATATGTGGCCAAGAGTTCAGGATCCGGGGGTCAATTATGGCTCTAACCATGCTGCAACTGCCAACGAATCACAATTTGCAATTGCCATCTTCCTGGATGATCAGGCTAAATTCAATAAGGCAATAGAAAATTATAAATGGCTGTTACCTAGGTATATTTTCATGAACACTGCAAACAGGCTCAACGGTCAATGCAATGAAACTTGCCGGGACCTCAATCATACAAAACTGGGTACTCTTGGTCTTATGTATGCCGCTCAGGCTGCATGGAACCAGGGTGTTGACCTCTGGGGTCCCAATGCAGCGCGCTATCAAGCATTTGCCGAACTGCATGCGGGTATAATGACCGGACGAACACGAGTACCTTCCAATTTATGTAACGGCAAAGTCCACTGTCGGGGAAATGTCGCCTGGTCCTCTCCAAGTGGTGCTCCACCCTGCAATGAGACTGCCTGGGAGATTCTATTTAATCAAATCAATGGCCGCCTGGGCAGAAAATTGCCGCATACCGAACATATGCTCAAGCGAAATCGTCCACTCGGTGAAATCTCCAGACGAAATGTTAAATGGGAGACCCTTCTTCACGCTAATCTGTCTTATAGTGGTGATGTTACTTCACCACCACCTCAGACCTACACGCTTACCATCAATGTTGCTGGACAGGGCACCGTAGCCAAAGCGCCCGATAAGGCAAAGTACAATGCAGGTCAGGTAGTAACTCTTACGGCAACTGCTGCAAAAGATGTAGTATTTAACGGCTGGAGCGGGGCGGCCACCGGTACGACTAATCCTATCAACGTAACGATGAGTGCAAACCGTACGGTCAATGCATTCTTCACACAGCCAATGCCTTCAGAAGCCGAGAAATTAACCATCGTCGCAGCTCAAGCTTCGGCCGAACAGAATGATGACCATCTCAAAGAGTTCTCCTACGACGGTGATCCCGAAACTCGCTGGGCAAATGATAACACTGCGGACAACAACTGGATTATCTTTGACCTTGGTGAATCGGGGGTTGTCAATGCGTTAAAGCTCAAGCTCAATATGGGAGAAACCAGGACCTATCCTCTGAAGATCGAAGTTGGGGAGAGCATCAACAGCTTCACCGAGACATGGAGCGGGGATCTTCCTCCAAACAGTGGACTTCACACAATTGTCCTTACAGAAGCCACCGGACGCTATGTGAGAGTGAGTATGACCGGGCCAAACTCCGATGGAAGCCTTTGGTTTAGTATATTCCAGGCCGAGGTTTGGGGACAAAGTCAGGGCACCTCTATTCTCTCAGTGGCAAATTCATCTATGCAACAGGTACGTTTTAACCAAATACAAGGTGGCTTTACCGTGACCGCTCCGGGTGCATCCGCCAAACTGGAAGTGTTTGATCTCAAGGGCAAGCTTCTGTTCCAAAAGAGCGGGCTGTTTGAAAACAGTTTTATACCGGTGAGGCAAAATGGTATCTATTTTTTGCGCTTCTCACAGGGTGACAGACAGGTAAACCAGAGGCTGCTTATTCAAAATTGAATCAACCCGCTTTGGTTGGTCACTGTGACAAAAACAGAGCCGGAACAGATCTGATTCCCATGTTAGAGTGTCAAAAAAAACATACTGAGTAATCTCACTTGAAATAGGCAACTATGAAAAAGGCAAAACTACACCGTAGGTCATCTACTCTCCTGGTAATGGGGATTGCTCTGTCGCTCTTTAGTCACGGGCATGCAGAAGTTATATGGTCAAAAAGTTTTGATGACTATGAGACGGGAAAAATTAGCAGAGATCAGGCAATGGAGATATTTGAGTCCTACTGGGCCAGCGGGCCCGATGAAGGGCGGGTTGAGATCAGTGAGCAAAAGGCGGTGGAAGGAAACAGAAAATCCCTTAAGGTTCACTACCCTAAAGGCGAGGCGGCATCGTCAAAAAGTGGTTTCACCATAGACTGTAATATTGGTATTGAAGCCGATTCTTTGTGGCTTACCTACTACGTCTATTTTCCTGATAACTTTGACTGGCGTGATGGGGGCAAGTTACCCGGCTTAAAGGGAAGTGCCGGATGGAGGCAAGGTACTTATGAGTGGACTGGAAGGTTGATGTGGCGTCAAAACGGTTTAGCACAAT
>SKJJ01000186.1 GCA_007115975.1 Chitinispirillum sp. | reverse complement strand
TGTTACAGAAGTAACATTGCTACGCAAAAAAGCTCCAAAATTTCCCTCACCGCAACAACTGTTACAAAAAGCAATGTACTATGTCAAGCTAAAGTGTTGGTTTATGCATAGATCGGGCTAGACCTATTGGTCGATAATACCTTTGCACTTGAATAATACTGGGCTTCCAATATCTTGTCTTCCAACGCAGCCCCCCAGTATTATGAAAGTTAAGTTCTAGATTAAGCAGGGCCTATCCCTAAATGCTCTTTTGCAAAGCACAACGGTTTTTCGTTTTGAAAAAGAGAACAATGTGCCACAGATAATCGTTTCTGGCTATACGCTGGTGCTTAAAGTATTGGTACCTCACTGCCATTGATGAGGATGTACCGTTTTAGTGTTTAGATGCATTCCTGTATGCATGTGCCGGTGTTATACCAAAATGAGTAGTTTTTTATCAGATCAGGGAGTTGTGATTAAAACAAAGACAACCGTAATGAAACACTGCAGAAATAATTTTTTTGGGTACCGATGTGATAAAGCCGGTGTGCCGTGGTAAATTTATGGAGTACTTTGAACAGCCGGTTGACACAAGTGGTATAATGTACTACGGTGTTCTGAAAAAGTTTAGTGTTAAGGATATCCTGCACCACCTTGTCAGTCTCCTCTACATAAAGGAGTGGGTGCTATATGTCAAGCCCTCATTTGATCTCCTAAAGCAGGCTGGATCAAGCTTTCTGTCGTTCAATAAGTAAAGAACGTACTCTTCAACAGACCTCTTATCGCTTTTTGTCGGCCCCCGATCAAACCACTCTAAATTGTTCTTTGTTACCCCAAGGTGATTTTTAATCGTCATTCTACTGGAAAATTTTCAACGAAAGTTTTATGCCAAACTCATTGTTTAACTGCTCCCACCTGGGTTTTATATCAAACTCAGGAAAGACACTTCGAACACTTCCTAATTCGCTCCTTGTGACTATTTCAAACCTCTCCGAAGGATTCCAAACTCAGATTGAATCCCCTCTATTCTCTGATATATTCACGGTTGTAACAGAACCGCACCTCAATCCTATCATTTGCCAGTTCTACGATTACCGTCTTTTCCATAATATACAGCTCTCTTACTGGATGAAAGTGTCTGTTTCTGAAAATTTCCGAGCAAAAGTGAAGGATAACTATGTGGGATTATAGAATAAAGAGCATGGTACTGATTGAAACTGCAAAAAATGCCAGCCCTAACCATAAGAATTTATCTGGAAAAGGGGGGGGGAGAGAATAAAACGTACAAGGACTGACGATTAAATCTCCGAATCTTCTCTCAATCGGCAACCCGCCTCTAGTTCTCCCCGAGAGAAAACTTGAAATGCAGCCGAACCAAGACCTTTTTTGGGGGGCGATATCCTGGCAATACAAATCCTCTATTCTCATTCTTATGTTTTAAGAAAAAGTTCCCAGTAAAACCGCCAAAACCTGGTATCGATATAAACAAAAATTTTTAACCACTCAAACTGCTCCCAAAGATTGTATGCTTCTGAGCCGTTGAGATATAAACTGTCCAGTTTTCAACAAATCGCCTGAGGCATATATAACATGCAGCGTCTAATTGCTATAAAAATCTTTTTCTTAACTAAAGCAGATGATATATTTAAATAGGGAGTATTGCTTAAAAGCGGCTATGAGAAATATTCGGCATCTTCATAAGGAAAACCGGTTACTATACTATACTCCGATAGAGCAGAAAAATCATTGTGTCTGCGAAAAGCTCTCCTTCCTAAATCCTCCTTCAGTGGATTTCAAGAAGGGTTATTGTTGGATAAACCTAAAAAGGATTCGGTCATGACTGGAATAAACCGGTTCTTAACATATACCACGTATCCTTATCTCTTATATAACTTTTGCTTATGTTGTCATTCTCAGTTGAAGGGAGTTTGATGTGAAATCTCGAGTCCTTATTTTTTCTCTAGTAGTGATGGGTATGTTTTTTTCCGCCTCCTCGTTTGATATCTCTTTCAGCGCTCCCGCCCAGTGGATGACTCTAAGGGATGGCGAGGTTGTGGTACGGTTTCACGCTGATACTTCCATGTTACCCGATAATCAGGTAGTATTCAGCCTCCATAACCATACAGAAAATTCAGAAAGACGTCTGAGCACTAAAACCGTAACTGTCGATGGCTACACCGGGGAGTACACAATCGGTACAGTCGAAGATGCGTTCATTGGTGGTTCTCAGTGGCTTGTGATTCAGTGGAGGGTGCCGGGAACTGATTTCAAAGGAACTCTGGGACCACTTGGAATAGCTGACCTTGAACGGATCGGCTCTGAGCGAATTGCCGGCGCTAAGCGATTTGAAAATGAACTGTCAGACAGTGAAATCATGGCCGCATTCGGTGATGATCACTTTATCACGGTTGGTGGAGTAAAAGTTGCCTTGGGATGGAATGACCGTTCACTATTTGTCGCTTATGATAAACACAACTCTGCCGGAGAACTACAGCTCGCTTTTGATCTTAAATGCGGCAAAAGTGCCTTTCTGTCCTGGGCCGATCGCTTCCTGGTCTACAACGCAGAAAAGGAGAGTGTATCGGGTGTTCATTACAGACGCAAGATCCGGGATGAAAAGGTGGAGTATGCTGAGAGAAGTTGGGGACAAGGAATAATAACCAGCTCCGGTGAAAATATCCTTCTGGTCTCCATTCCCTGGGATGAGATGGGGGTAATCGCATTCCAAGAACGGGTTATTGGACTGGCAGCCTTTAGTTTTGACCAAAACGGTGCCGCAAAAATTAACCTGCCATCAAGTGCCCTAAAGTATGCACCCGGTACCTGGGGTGATTTTATACTCGAAAAGTAATTGCCAGACGTAGTGACAATTTGCTATTTTAAGTTTCGATTATGGTGGTTGTAGTTCAATGGTTAGAGCACTGGATTGTGGTTCCAGAAGTTGGGGGTTCGAGTCCCCTCAGCCACCCCATTTTTAACTCCTTGAAATTAAAGGGGTTACGATACTGAGGCAAGTGATAAAAGGGCGGTTTTCCCTGAGATGGGGAAGTCGCCCTTTTGCTGTTTTTTGCCCGTTTTGGGCAGGTTTTGTTACATCTTTTTTACAGTTTCTTTACATTGACTTGTGATATCGATGGACTGCGGGTCCATTATGGAAGCCTGATTTCTCAGTGTTCCGATACGGTAACGGTTGAAAATAGATTCGGTTTTGTGGCCTGATTGTGCCCGGACGTGGACTGGGTCGAAGCCCTGAACCTCGGTTTTGTGGGTTACAAAGCCTCTTCTGGTATCACGTATCCATCCACAATCTGGCCCGAACTTGCGCTCAAGCTTATTCTTATGGCGCCCCCAATGTTGCCACCTGTTTCCAATATGGTTTCTGAATATATACCCATGCCTGTATGCCAATTGTGATATTTCACCCCATAGACGATCTGAAATGATAACAACACCATATTGATTTGTCTTGGACAATTCTGGCGGAACAGATATATACCTGACCTGACGCCCATCAATTTCCATCACTGTAAGCATATCCCAGGTATACTGTGAAACTTCCAGAGGCCTCCTGCCTGTTTCCCAAAGAGCTAAATAGAATAAGGCAAAACGGGGGTCTGGAGGACACCTCCATTCGGTACAATGTTTATTAGGCTTTCCTCTAAAATGCCGTTCACCAAATTTCAGATACTCGTAGTTTCTTTCAAACTTCTCTTTTGTAAGAACAAATGTTCTGACCTTTCCGCCCGGTAATTTCTTTAACCCTGTCGTCGGATCACAACCGATCCTCATTCTGGAAACTGATTCTTTGTTACTCCAATTATAAACAGCCTGAAGGTAAGCAAAGCGGTTGTTTACAGAATTGATTGAGGAGCCATTTTTAACCATCTCTTGCCGCCATAATTCCACATCTTCTCTGGTTATATCTTTGGCATACTTGTCGCCAAAACGCTTTAAAGAGTGGATTAAGTGGAAGCGTTCATTGCTTCCAGATTTTTTAAAACGAAGATTATAATACCAGTATCTTCCAACCAAACGCCAATACTTGGGATTAAAATCTTCAGGTTCTTTTTCTGTTTTCTTTTCAATGAGCTTACCGGCTTTTGCCTTCAGACGAAGATCCAGAAGAAAATCTTCGCCTGCTTTTTCACATTTACGCCGGTCTGTTGCTGTTCCGGTGGTTTTGATACCTAAAGAATAAAGTTTAGGATAGCCCGGAAGCGGAAAACTACACCACAAGCTTTTGCCACGCCAGTATAGGTATTTCATGAATTACCTCCTATACTGGTCAACTCTAATTCTCTATAAATTACGTTCATCTCTTCCGCCCCCGCAATATAGAACCTTCATTCACTACACAATCTTTGAGGCGAGTCATGTTAAATCTGCCTTGCCCGATGTAAATCCCTCTCTTTAGCTCCTTTCTCGACACCATTGAATAGAGGGTGCTCTTTGAAAGCCGTAATGCCTTTGCCACTTCACTGTATGTGGCGATTTCCGGAAAGTCCATTTTACATCTCTCCTGGTGCCCTTGTGCTTCCGGCTTTTAGCAGAGCGCAATTTGCTTCTCTGTCAAGGATGAAACATCCTTGTGCCGCGCGGTTTCCGGCTACATCTTTCAACCGGAAATATTCCGAATATCGGAAGGGCCTGGTGTTTTGAGCCTTCTCAGGCTATATTCCTATCCTGTGGTTACATTACTTTCAGGTCGTATCCGTAAACGCAATAATCCCCGCCAACACACTTTTCCAGCCCGCAGTTCCGGTTACCCGATACCCTGTGACCTGAGAAAACATTTATGGCGATATCGTTGAATACCTGCTCTCTTTCCGGCAGCCGTTTCATATATTGGCACCATCTTGTGTACTTGCTGTATGCATCTGTTAACAGAAACTCTTTTGAATCATCCCGCGCTCTTTTTATGAACTGAGCGATGAACAGGTAGACCGAATCACCCTTTCTTGAGGGTTCCCAGTCAGGAGTGTGGATAATCAGGTTCTCCTTTGCACTGCGCCTGATATGATCCACACTCTGCGTGAATACATCTGCCACTACTGAGCTTCCGGTGTTGATGACCAACAACTTGCCGTTAAGCATAACACTACCTCCTTCTGAAATGAACAGTTCTGTTTTGTATAGCTTTAGTCATTTTAGCCAAAAAGTGAATCCAATAACTTATCCTCGCATTCCGAACCGGAACAACTGTCCCCACTGCGGAGCAGATCCATTTGCAGTACCCAGAAATTCTGATACTGGCCGTTGATAGTGATTCGGCTCCGTTTACCGCCAACAAGAAGCTTCTCCTCTTTAAGAGAGGTCATAACGGTTTTGGTGCTGATATTTATGGCTGTATCAGATAACGCCTTTCGCACCGCATTGGCTGAGACTTCCGGGAGAAGGTAAATCTCCTTGGCTTTCTCATCGATGTAGCCGATAACCGTTTTATTGTTATCCGGCGGATAAGCACTTTTCCGGCCCTTATCATCGATA
>SKJJ01000016.1 GCA_007115975.1 Chitinispirillum sp. | reverse complement strand
TCAAAATGGTAAGTACAATAGTGACCATTTCGGACTTGAAATCAGTTTTGGGTTTGACCATTGCTTCCTGCCTCTTGACAAGCTGCCTTCTCGCCACCCATGACCCATTTGGCTTTACATATTACAAGAAGTATCTTGGCAATGCATGCGGTTTAACCTACGAATCTTATCATGGGGTACTTCGGGAAGTGCACTTTTTGGGATAATGGGAGGGACGTCAGAGAGGAGGAGGAGTGAATCAACCGATTCAACCTGCAACAAAATTCATAGTTTGTGCTATCCGTACAGACGGGGACCAACCTCAATCCAAAGACAAGACCCGAAAACCGGACCAGAGAGGGCACGATAGACATTTACCACCAAAAAAAAGGTGATTTTCCTCATACATGGGCAAGTTCTTCAAGTCTCCCGATTGTTATCGGGAGACTTGCGGGCCTTTTTTTGAGAAGACGATTTTGTTTGTTAGAGAATGGGTTCCCCATGTTTCTGCTTGAAAAGCAAGAACACTTCGACAAGCTCAGCACAGGCACTTCGATACGGCCAATCGGAATCCCGATGTAAAATCGGGACTCAGTGTGAGCGGAGCATAGCCTAACCATAAAATTTGTTGTGACCCATCTCCCAGCGCAGGAATGACGGCCCTTTCTACATCTCTATTCTGAACGAGAACAATTATATGGCCACAATGTCAGTGCTGCTGAGTTACGCCGATTTCTTCTCTTTTTTCATCGAGTAGACCGGCGGAGCCTCCTTAAGCACCGACTCCTTTGTAACTATCACTTCCCGCACATCATCCCTTGATGGGATCTCAAACATTACAGGAAGCAAAACCGCCTCAAGCACATTTCTCAGTCCACGGGCGCCTGTTTTCTTTGCAAAAGATATTCTCACCACTTCACGGAGAGCATCTCTGGCGAAAACCAGACGAACCCCCTCCATTGCAAAGAGCTTTACATACTGTTTGGTGAGTGCGTTTTTTGGTTCAGTAAGAATTTTAAGCAGCGTATCCTCATCAAGCTCATCAAGCCCCTGCACCACCGGCAACCGTCCCACGATCTCCGGGATCAGTCCGTAGCCTATAAGATCATCAGGCTCGACTCTACGCAAAAGATCACCTATGCTGTTTTTGTCTTTGGTTTTAACCTCAACATTGAACCCCATCCTGCTCTCACCGATTCTTGCCTCGATGATATTTTCCAGCCCCTCAAAGGCGCCACCGCAAATAAAGAGAATATCCCTGGTGTTGATCTGTATAAGATTTTGCTCGGGGTGCTTGCGACCGCCCTTTGGAGGGACACTTGAAACCGTCCCTTCGAGGATTTTCAGCATTGCCTGCTGAACACCTTCACCCGAGACATCTCTTGTAATAGAGGGGTTTGCCGACTTTCTGGTAATCTTGTCGAACTCATCGATATAGATAATACCCTTTTGAGCCTTGGCCACATCATAGTTTGCAGCCTGAAGCAACCTGACGAGCATATTCTCCACATCCTCGCCCACATAGCCAGCCTCAGTGAAAATGGTTGCATCCACTATAGAAAAGGGTACTTTAAGCAGTTTTGCCAGACTCTGGGCAATAAGAGTTTTCCCTGTTCCGGTGGGACCAACCAGCAGCATGTTCGATTTATCTATCTCGACTCCGTCCGGATCTTTCTGGCTTCTTGAAAGGATTCTCTTGAAGTGGTTATAGGAGGCAACACTTACCCCCATTTTCACCTCATCCTGCCCGATAACGAACTGATCCAGGTACTCTTTAATCTCTTTTGGAGTTGGGAGCTCATTGAGAGCAAGGTCGCCGGAAGCATCACCTTGCTCCTCCACCAATATCTCAGTGCACATTTCAACACATTCATTACAGATATGCACCGATGGTCCGGTGATCAGCTTGCTTACCTCATCGGGTCCTTTACCACAAAAAGAGCACTTGATTCCGGAGTAAGTGGGTTTTGATGTCATAACTTTTTTATTCCCTTGCAGTCAGGATCTCATCGACCAGCCCGTAGTCCTTTGCTTCCTGTGCCGACATATAGAAGTTGCGGTCGGTGTCTTTGGCGATAATTTTCATATCCTGACCGGTGTGTTTATGAATGATTTCGGTTAACGTCTTTTTCACCCGGACAATCTCCTTTGCGTGAATTGCAATGTCCGAAGCCTGCCCACCGGCACCACCGATCGGCTGATGCAACATAACCCGGGAGTGAGGAAGAGCATATCGCTTACCCTTTGTTCCCGCAGCCAGAAGGACCGCACCCATACTTGCAGCCTGCCCTATACATATTGTAGCCACATCCGGTTTAATATATTGAATGGTGTCATAAATTGCCAGACCAGAAGAGACAATACCACCCGGAGAGTTTACATAGATAGTAATATCCTTATCCGGATCCTCATACTCCAGGAATATAAGCTGAGCCATAACCAGATCTGCGGTGGTGTCATCAATATCAGAGCCCAGAAAGATTATTCGCTCCTTTAGGAGTCTGGAGTAGATATCGTAGGAGCGTTCTCCTCTACCAGTCTGTTCAATTACCATTGGTACTAGTGGCATAATAACTTCCTTTCGACTTTCAAATTTAGTACAATCCCTGCTTTTATTGCCATCTATTTTATACTAAATGCAAGAGCAGAGAAAATAGTGCGGGAACCGGAACGGTTGAAACACAAAAAAAAGACCGGTGCCCCTATAAAAGAGATGCAACCAGTTTTATTTACTAAAAATTACCTTCGGCGAAACATAACGGGTACAATTTTATTTGCTTGTGCCTGGAATGAACTGTTTTTTTTATACCCCTGCCCTATGCCCCTCAACCCAATAGGTGTTAAGTCAAAATACAACCTGTACCTATAGTAACACTGCAATATGCTCCGCTCAGGGTGAGCGGAGCATGGGACAAACCACTTAACAGCTATGCTCTAAGTCCCCCAGCGGGGGATTCAGTGGGCTGTAAAAGAAGCTGCGACTACTCCTGCTTCTCTTGCTCTTTCAGTTCACCAATAAGGTAATCAAGCGTTTTCTTTTCTCTTATGTCAGCTCTGATTTTGTTTGTAGTACCGTTTTTACGCAGCATGTTCTTAAAGGTCTCAAAATCCTGCTGGTAGGCCATGGCAATGCGCATGATCTCCTGATCAACTTCCTGCTGGGTGGCTTTGATCTTCTCCTTGTTGGCTACGTAATCGACAATTCTCTGCTGCTTGATGGATCTCACAGCAGTATCTGTGTGCTGCTGCTCGATCTCCTCTCTTGAAGGAGGCGGCTGATTTGGATTGTATTTTGAAGCCTCCTGAACCATATAATCGATAACTGCTTCCACTCTTGCCTGGGGAACTTCGAAAGGATTGTCCTTGATGATCGCATCGATTGCTTCCATGTGGGCTTCACCTTTTGCCTGCTCCAGAGCCTGTTTTTCCATGTCCTGACGGATACGCTCCCTGAGAATTTTTTCAAAAGGGTTCTCTTTTGAAGAACTTTTCTTCTCTTCGGCTTCCTCAAGCGCCTTTGGATCAAACGCACCCAGCTTCTCCATCAGTGCTTTATCGATCTGAGGAACAGTTTTCTCCTGCACATTGGTGAGCAGCATTTTGAACTCCCCGGTCTTGCCCGCCACAGCAGGATCCCGGTAATCATCCGGAAAAGTGACCGTAATAGCAACATCGTCACCCTTTGACCGGCCCGTAAGCCCCTCTTCAAACTCTTTTATATCTGCCTCTGACCCGAGTTCAACAGGGTGCTGGGGATTTTGGACGTTTTGCTGCTCTTCACCATCCACCACCACCTTTTTATACTCGAAACGGACATAGTCACCCTTCTTTGCCGGCCTCTCCACATCCTTAAAATCAGCTACTTTATCGAGCAGATCTTCGACCGCTTTGTCGATCTCACTGTCCTTTATCTTTTTAGCCTTTGCCTTTACCTTTAATTTATCGTAGCCCTTGATCTCTATCTCCGGGTCGACCTGCACTTCGATAGAGACAGTAAGCGGCTCACCCTCTTCGTACTTGATATCATTAACCTGCGCCTGAGAAACGGGATTAATGGTGTTTTCGGTACAGGCCTCCCGAAAGGAATTCTGAACAACCTCATCCACCAGTTCCGCTTTAATGGCATCTCCAAAACGCTGCTTGATGAGCTTTGCAGGTACTTTACCTGGTCTGAAACCGGGCAGCTTGATTTGACGTCTGTGCTTTTCGAGCTGTTTATCGAACTCCTTCTGCATATCTTCTGCCGGAATTTCGATATCGATAACACGCTTCCATGAGACTGGTTCGGAAACAGTTGCTTTCAACGGACTGGTCCTCCTGAGAAAGATTAAATAGATGATTTTTTCGAAAAGAGAACAATACGAGAAGGGGGACTCGAACCCCCACAGGTTGCCCTACCAGATCCTAAGTCTGGCGCGTCTACCAGTTCCGCCACCCTCGCATGTGAAAAATTCGGGAACAAGAGAGAAAAAATAGATAATTGAGCGACGAATATCAACCAGTGTGATAGTTTTTTGCACCGGTGGCGTGTCTGAGCTGCTTTATAGGCCTGCTAATTTTGTGCCACCCTTTTAACTTGGCCACTTTTACATCACCGAAGTAGCTCTTCGCTTGCAGTACCGCTAAGGCTTATCCCCAACTCTGAAGCACCATAACGGACCGGCCACATAAAAAAAAACTTGCAAAGCCCTTTAAATAATTTATAACCACTTAAATCAATGAAGCCAAACTTAAACAGCTTGTGCCCACAATGGGGTAAATACTTAAAATGTACCGAGAAAAGTGCGGCTTTAACCAGCGTGATGTTGCCCTGAAGGCGGGGATCTTCACCATTATGCTCAGCCAGGTCGCACGGAGCAAGGCATCCCCTTCGATTGATACGCGCAAGCAGATGGATTGCTGCTGTGATTGGTGCCACTGATAGGATTGCAGGCAATAGTGTACTACACGGACTCACTCCATTGAGCATACAGAGTTTGTTCCTCAGTAATCTGCACAGTTGTCTCTGGTGTGACTTCCACACCGCCGGTTGGATCTGTAAACCAACACTGAAAGGTGTACCCTGTCTTTGTCGTACTTGCCAATGTGCCGTAGGCCTGACCATACGTTAGCGGTTTATTCTCTAAATCGGGTGCTAAACCGCCCTGTGCATCAAAGGTCACCGTGTACTCATTCGCCATCCATTCAGCATAAAGGGTATGATTAGATTCAATCTGTACCTTTGTATCAGAGGTAATCTCCACCGCGCTGTCACCCCCGGTCCACCACCCCCCAAAAGTATATCCGGTCCGTTGCGTCTTCGCCAGAGGTCCATAGGGAGTATTGAATGTCACTTCTATATCTGCAGAGTCAGGCAATGTCCCGTCGCGGCTATCAAAGGAAACTGCCATCGTTTTTTCAATACACTTTGCATAGAGAGCCGTATTCGTGTTTGTATTGGTATTTGGTGTAGTAATTTATCGATACAGTACAATATTATCCATAACGGCCCGTCCCCAAGAAAGTCCTTGCAAACCCCCCATAAAATAATTTATAATCACTTAAATGAATGAAGCGACACTTAAAAATCTTGTACCAAAAATGGGGCGGATACTTAAGCTGTACCGGGAAAAGTGCGGTTTTAAGCAGTGTGATGTTGCCCGGAAGGCGGGTATCTCCACCAGTATGCTTAGCCAGATCGAACGTGGCCAGGTTTCCCCTTCGATTGATACGCTGGTACTGGTGTGTGTCTCTTTGGGGCTGGATCCGGTTGAGCTGTTCAAGGGAATCGTGTCGAGCGGGCCGGTTACAATACACCACCCCAACAACAGGCTCCACGTGGAAAACAGGGGTATTCGCTATGAACAGCTGATCACCGGGAGAAACGGTA
This sequence comes from Chitinispirillum sp., assembly GCA_007115975.1. Lineage (GTDB taxonomy): Bacteria > Fibrobacterota > Chitinivibrionia > Chitinivibrionales > Chitinispirillaceae > Chitinispirillum. The sequence continues at coordinate 12,682 of SKJJ01000016.1, read as the reverse complement.
CGTTCAGCACAGAGCTGTTTTTGCTTCAGGTTGCACCCGGGGCATCCAGTATTTTCAGTGGGCAGGGGCACGAGGGTGTTGAAATGGGGTATGTGCTTCAGGGCGAAGCAGTCCTTATGATTGAGGAAAAAGAGTATAATGTATATGAAGGTGACAGTATCTCATTTAATTCGCAGTTTCCCCATGGAATTCAAAACCGGGGTAAGGAGCCGTTTAAAGCAGTCTGGAGCATATCTCCGCCACACATCGACTATTTTGGCAATAAAGAGAATTGAAGTATAAATCTGATCAGAAAGAAAGGATAGACAGATTATGGGTAAAACGATCACCGAGAAAATTTTTCAAACTCACCTTGTGGATGAGCCGTTCGAGGGGACCTATGTGCTTTCGCTTGATGTGGTGATGTGCCATGAGATCACCACCCCTATCGCTATAGCCGATCTCCAGTGGCGCAAAAAAGACCGGGTATTTGATCCCACCAAGATCAAAGCCGTAATCGATCATGTTACGCCATCCAAGGATTCAAAGAGTGCCACCCAGGCCAAAATACTCAGAGACTGGGCACACCGCCATTCGATAAAGGATTTTTTCGATGTCGGTGCAAACGGGGTATGCCATGCGCTTTTCCCGGAGAAAGGGTTTATAAAACCTGGCAACACGGTGATCATGGGCGACAGCCATACCTGTACCCACGGGGCATTCGGTGCATTTGCTGCAGGCGTTGGCACAACGGATCTTGAGGTTGGTATACTCAAAGGGGTGTGCGCGTTCAGACAGCCCAAAAGTATAAGGGTTACCATAAGCGGCGAAACACCCCAGGGAGTGTACGCCAAGGACATAATCCTTGAGATAATCCGGCAGCTTACGGTTAATGGTGCCACCGACAATGTGATCGAGTTTTGCGGACCGGTTGTGGAAAAGATGACCATGGAGCAGCGGATGACGCTCTGCAACATGGCAATCGAAGCGGGCGGGACATCGGGACTCTGTATGCCCGACCGGGTAACTGCCCAATACCTCTGGCCCTTCATCGCCCAGGAATACGATAATGATATGGAGAAGGCGGTTGCGGATTTCAGCAAATGGCACTCCGATCCTGATGCGACCTATACAAAAGAGCTTACCATTGATGTGTCTTCGCTTGAACCGGTTGCCACTGTCGGGTACAAGCCTGATCAAGTTAAAAAGCTCAAAGAGCTCACCGATACCACAATCAATCAGGTTTACATCGGTAGCTGCACTAATGGAAGGATAAGCGATCTGAGGGAAGCAGCGGCCGTGACCAAAGGGAAAAAACTTGCTGACGGTGTAAGGGGTATAGTAAGTCCTGCAACACCTGCCATATTCCGCCAGGCAATGACCGAGGGTCTTCTGGACATCTTTATGGATGCAGGGTATTGCGTTGCCAACCCGACCTGCGGTGCCTGTCTTGGGATGTCAACCGGAGTGCTTGCAGAGGGTGAAGTGTGTGTCTCTACCACGAACCGTAACTTTAACGGAAGAATGGGTAAGGGGGGGATGGTTCATCTTGCCAGTCCGGCAACAGCTGCGGCGAGTGGAATCACCGGGCACCTTACGGATCCAAGGGAAAGTATTTAGTTTGGAGGGGAATTGACGCAGACAGCTCAATTCTGTTCACACCGAGTAGGGCGACTCCTATTTGCCATATCGAAGTGTTCCGGTACCATGAGTTGAGCAGGAATCCTTCGACCAGGAGCTCAGGATGACCCGAGGGGGAAAAGCAGGAATATTGGAGCAACGCGGTTGGTGAAAAGTTGATTAAGCAGTACTCAGGCAAGTTGGCTAATCCATAAAAAGAAAGGATATAAAAGATGAAACAGTTTGGAGGAGAGGTTCTGTTCCTCGACAGATCAGATATAAACACCGATGAGATCATACCCGCAAAATACCTTACTGAGGTCAAGAAGGAGGCACTTGCCCCCTATCTTCTGGAGGACCTGAACCTTGACAGTTTCGATCCGGCAGGGGACTGGAGGGGAAAGGTGAAGGTGGTGGTCACCAGAGACAATTTCGGCTGCGGCTCATCAAGGGAGCATGCACCCTGGGCCCTGGAGGTAAATGATATCACCTGTATAATCGCTTCCAGCTATGCACGCATTTTCAGACAAAACACCTTTAACTGCGGGATGCTTGCAATCGAGCTGCCGAAAGAGAAGATCGATGAGATTTTTGCCCTGCAGAAGAGCGGGAGTGTGGATTGCCGGATTGATCTGGAACAGAAGAGCCTTGTTTTCACCGGCACAAAAGAGACTAAAGAGATAGGTTTTTCTGTTTCGGGGTTTGATGATGCACTTGTGAAGGCCGGTGGATGGGTGGAGTTTGCCGATTCGAAATATTAGCAACAACTACAATCAGGCACAAGATTCAGCTGTCTGTGCCTGATTGTAGTACCCTCCGCTCTTCCAACCTCAAACAACGCCCATAAACAGAAAATAGAGTAGCAGCACAATAAAGATGGTGATAATACCGATGAGAAAGGGGAACCTGTTATGATACCCTACAAGGTAAAAAAGCATGCCCCCCTTTTTCCTGTGAGCTGATGCAGCTTTAAAAATCCTCTCCCCAACCCTTTGTGGAACATCCTCTTCTTCAATCTCCACAAAAGCATTTCTGACCAGTTTCATCTGCTCCACATATTCACAACAGGACAGACAAACTTGTATATGTTCCCCGATCTCTGGAAGACCGTTCCCGAGGGCGTATTCAGTAAGGAGTTCCTCTGTTGGATGGTTCACATTTACCTGTTTCATTCAGCCTTCTTTTTATTGAAATTTTCTCTGATCTTTTTCAAAGCCCTGAAAGCCTTTACCCGCACATTGCTTTCCGACAAGTTTATCATTCGTGCAATTTCTTTATAGGTGTATCCATCCCTGAGATTCAGGTAAAGAATAGTTTTTTCTGTATAGGCAAGCTCATCAACCCAATTCCAGCTGAACTGCTCCTCCTGGGCTTGGGCTTTTACCGGAGCGTTCCGCTGTTCAAGACCATAGGCATTCCGCAGATTTGAGAACCGGTTACTTTTTCTAAAATAGTCAACCGTAGCATTTCTGGCTACCCTGTAAAACCAGGGCAGCTGCTGCTCTTCCTCACCAGGCATACTGCCCGACTTCCAGGCATTTACAAACACATCCTGAAGAATCTCCTCTGATGCAGTTCTGTTCTGTGTCAACCAAAGTATAAAGGTATACAGTTTACCGGAACAGCGGATATAAACTTCCTTGAACTCCTTGTCCAACAAACCACACCTCTTTTAGGTCGATTTTTTTATGATCAAAGATTTTTCTTTTCTCCCGTTCATAGTGCTAAACGATCTGCATAGTAAAAATGTTACAATGTATGGTGGATCAGACAAATTATCCTCCCGCCATCAGGCAGTGTCAAACGGCGCTTATCGGTTTTGCCCAGTGGAATTATTCCTTATCCACTGATCTTTTTCCTCAATTCTACAATTTTTCGCCGACTCAGCCCTGTTTCCTTTTGTATGGTTCTGTTATCCATTTTCATGGAGATCATGTTCTGAGCCACTTTCTCAATTTCAGCCCTGCCCACTATCTTTTGACCCTCTCTGCGCCCCTTCTTTCAAGCCATCTTGCTGAGTTCATCTGCGATTGTTTTCATATATCCCCCCCTATCTGAAGTATGCTTCTGTAGCAGACCAAGAAACAGTTCTCGTTTACCCCTCCCCATAACATGCGCCAAGTAGAGAAGAATGACCCTCAGATACTCAAGCTCCATCTCCTGTGCTGAGTCAAAAAGATGGATTGTATCCGGCATCTTCTCCCGTATAGCTGATGAGCGTGCATATTTTAGAGTGAGCAAAAAAGCCCTCGCCTGAATATCGCCGGTGATATGTTGATCCGACATACCCCAAAGGCTAAACATTATCCCCTTATAGTTCGGAACATACGCTTTTGCCCTCTTTACAAGTGCGCATAACGGGGCCATGCTATTGCCGTTTTTCCAGCTCTTGCGCCCATGATAGATCACCATCGGTACCACCACTGGCATCTTTGATTTCAACGAAGGATTCTGTTTATGATGAATATCCCCAATTTTCACGATATATCGCAAGTTTTACAGTTGAACAAATTTATTGACCCCACTCTTGTGCTCATAGAGAGGAGTGGAATTTTCGGGCACTGACAGGCGATAGAGAATGTCACCAAGATGAGCAGAGAGCTGGTTGTCGACCCAGTCATCTTTAGCTATTTCAAGAGAGGAAAAGTCCAGCTTAAAATTTAGCTGTTTAGGAAGAACAAGATGCAGCACCCCTAAGGCAATTTTGCCTACGTTCAAGAGACTCTCTAAAAAAGAGATCATCGGCATGCGCCAGTTTGTTCAAGGTATGGTTCCTTTTTGTTCTGACAACTAATACCACCGCCTACAAACCGGCGCCGTTTTTCAATAGCCAGGGGTCCCGAACATATCGGAATCCTCTATCTGCTCGGTTGACGCAAACCAGTATCTGCCAAAGTTGTTGGCTTCTACATTGTAGAAATCCCTGTTGAGTTCCAGAGCCCGCCTTCCGGAAACAACCGGCCATTCAAGCCCTGCTGAGCCAGGAGAAAAAACCACTCTGTCAAGAACTGACCCATCGGGTTCTCTTATGGCTATCTGGTTACCCGTACTCACAAGGTTAAGCGCTGAGGCTGATTCATGCCAGATATCAGCCCAGGGCATCTCGTTTCTGCCAATAACAAAGTATGCCTGAGGATAAATCGTAATGTCGGTATACGACCTTGCAGTTCCATCGAGTTCAACCAACAGTGTATCAAAAAAAAGGGTGTCTTCCGATGGATTTAACAGTTCCAGATATTCGTAGTTCGTTGCGGAGTACATTATCTCTGTGATGATCAGCTTGCCAGTCTCCTCCTGCAGGGATGCATCAGACCCAAATGATGCGCTTACAAGATGAGCTCCGGGCAGCTCTATCTCTGCAGACACCTCCAGAGATCCACTGGCAGGAAGAAATTGGAGTGCCGTTTCATCCAGCATTCTGGCATCTACCCTTAGCTCCTCTTCAAAAAAAAAGAGCGTATCAGTTTCTCCCACCGCTAAAACGCAGAGCACCCCTTCGGTTCCGTGTGGAATGTTATCCAGAGTCACATAGACCTTTAGTGCCCGTCTGAGCCGTTTTTCCCATACCGAATCGCTTTCAATGGAGGTAAACGTTACAAAAAGCGAATCTACATCGGTGGGAATAGAGGTCAGCTGAAGGTAGATTGAACCCAGGGCAGGAATTAAAACCACATCAACAGGGGTGGCAAGACCACGTTCAATACGGACCTGCCGGTACTCTTCAGTGTCAAGATGAACCATCTGTCCTTCCCGGTTAACGGTCCACACTTTAATATACCGTACTGTGCCGGGGGGAATCCCTCCGACGGTATCGACTATCGTAGGTCTCATCATATCGATTTTGCGCCCCCTTCTTATTGGTGAAATATCGTCGCCGGTGATCTCCACAATAAGACTGTCGAAGGTGGTCTGCATTACGGCTGCGGTTTTCCCCAAACCCGTTGGATTAATAACAGTACGGACCACGACCAGGCCGCTACTCTCTTCGGTGGTTTCAGTTGGAGCATTTCCACAATTTGAAAAAAGGAGAAAAAGAGGAAAGAGTACGCAACAAAAAGAGCATCTTTTCGAAAAATGCATAGCATCTCCTTTGAATTGGGTTTATTTTGGTCTGCACGGAAAGTTGGGTACAATAAAACAGCATGGAGAACATCGGGAGACAATACAACTAAAATACGTTCTGAAAAACATAGACGTACAGATAAATTTTTCCTCTTTTTTTATCTGAACCCGACCTTTTTACCTCCTGCATTTTATAGATTATAACCAGCGTTTATTTACTTTTGGTTTATTTTTTAGTCCGGGGCTTTTTTCACACTCAAATACAGGAACTGATACAATGAAGAAATCACCAACAGCACCCGTTTATTCCCCCTTATGGAAAAAGTTGTACTCCTTACTACAGAAGTTTGTTAAGACAGAACCCTGGGTACTGTTTGAGAACGAAGATGTGTTTCTTGTTCAGATCCCCCGCAACAACCACATGTATTTGTGCTGTGTCATGGGAAACGGCGGCGATGAATTCGGCCTGAATGCATACCGTGGGGCAGAGGGTATAAGGAGTTTTTTTAAGATGATCACCAAATGCAAAAACGGCACTCTTGACAGTGAGTTCATGTACGAACTGGACATGCTCTCATTCTCGCTCTCACCTCGTGATTTCATGGAAAAACAGGACTTTGCGGTTACTAAAAATCTGAAGCTCTCATTTTCAGAAGGAAAATGGCCGCTGGTACGCAGATACCAACCCCATTTTTTCCCCTGGTTCCTGAGTGAGCCGGAGATTGAAGATTTATGTGATTGTCTCGAGCAGGCCCTTCTATTGTATGATAAAGGGGTGAGTGCTCTTACTCTGATAAGGAATGTCAAACCGGGTGAGATACTTGTACGGTTGAAGGAAAATGGTTCCTGGGTTTCTCATCACAAAGAGATCCCCCCCCCCATGAAGAAGGATACGCCGAAAATACAATTGGATGATATTACAGCACAGCGCCTGCGTAATTTGCCTGCTACCGGTTTCACCGAGGAGATCGATCTGATTCACCTGCCCGGTGCGATAACTGACAACGAACCTCACTACTTTGGGCTCGTGTTGCTTGGAATTAACGAGGAGGAGTTGGCAAATCAATACGGGCTTTTCACCCCATTTGAGGACTATTTTCAACACTCTTGTGAAAGCCTTGTACAAGTTTTTCTGTCACGGGGTTCCAAGCCACGCAAGGTTTTTCTCAAAGATGATTCACCATTTGCCGATCAAATTGAAACCGTTGCCCAACAATCTGATATCAGGTTTGAAAGAGTCGACAAGCTGCCAATGATCTGCGAATTTTTAGATTCTATAGACAAGAAAATGTATGAAGACCACCTTATTGACAAGATGAAAATGTAAGGAACCACCAATGCCCAGCACCCTTAACACTTGAGCAAAAATTGTAGTGGCAAACACTACGTTTTACAAATGCAGACAACTCCATACCCCTAAGGACATGCCATGCGAAAAGAGCTTAAAGAGACAATCAGGGCATTTAACATCTCTGCAAAGGATTACCAGAAGACAATAGCCGCATTATCAAATTATGACCAGTCGTATGCGTACTTTTTTGGGTTGCTACACTCCAGTGATACCATTTTAGACCTTGGTTGCGGGCCCGCAAACATATCGCTTCAACTAAAGAAAACACTCCCCGACATTCATATTACAGGTATCGACCTTTCTCAAGAGATGATCGGGCTTGCAAAAAAGAACATCCCGGATGGTCATTTTCTCCTGGGGGATGCCATAACATACAAAACCGATAAGCCTTTCGATAGCATCATAATCGGATTCACACTGCCTTTTTTGACCTTATCGGAAATTGACACTCTCTTTAGTAACACCAACCATAATTTGGGCCGTAGTGGCTATCTTTATCTTAGCTTTATGGAAGGAGAAATGGTGAGACATGAGAGACCATCTTTCAATAAGAGTGTTCAGATCTATTTCCATTACCATAATTGCAGTTCGATAAGAAAAAAACTTCACGACAACGGGTTTATGATCGTAGAAGAGTGGTCGCTGGATTATTTCGACTCTGATGGTTCGGTCACCAAGGACATTGTAATTATCGCCCAAAAACAGAGGAGCAAAGATGCTATTCGATGAAAAGAGACCGGTAGGCGCAAACTTCTTAGATTTAGAGAGGGCAAGAAAATGGGACCAGCGCAGTGCTAAACTGGAAGGCAATCATACAGAAAAGGCGCGCCACATTGCAGACCAGCTCAAGTTAACAGATAAGTATACTGTTGCCGATCTGGGTTGCGGCAGCGGTTTTTTCACCATTGAGATAGCACAGTACTGCAATAAGGTTCACGCGGTTGACATATCCCCTGTTATGCTGAATATACTGGATGAGAAAATAAAATCTAATGGGATCACCAATATTGCGTGCAGTAACAAGGGTATTCTGGAATTTTTATCCGGACACGATCACCTTGACGCTCTTGTTCTGCAGCTGTCTTTTCATCATCTGCCGGATTTTTGGAAAGCCGTTGCGATTCACCACATGGCTCGATTATTAAACCAGGGTGCAAGGGTTTTTCTTTCGGATGTAATCTATTCATTCCCAGTTTCAGAGTACAAAACACATTTTAAAGAGATGGTCGATCACCTCTCCTCCAGAGGTGATGATGGCTTAACGACGGATGCCCAGAAACATTTGCTGGAAGAGTACTCCACCTTTGACTGGATTATCGAGGGGATGTTCGAAAAGTGCGGGTTCAGGGTGGCAGCAAAAACGGTTAACAGCTCCACACACTGTGATTATGTTTTTGAGAGAGAGTAACTAATGGCTAAACCGTACGATCACTTTACAATCCACTCTCCCGCCAACAAACACTCTTTACGTTGAAATTGCGCACCGTAACTGAACCGTATGAACATGAACGAACCCGTTGTGAACCAAAAAAAGCAGTACCGACAAGGAATACCATGATACTTATTCAGGATTATAAATCCAATGATCCACTCAGAAAAAGCTTTGACAAACTGGCGAACCTTGTATTCGGCATAAGTCTTGAGGAATGGTTCACAAAAGGATTCTGGAATGATAGTTACAAGTGTCACTCTCTTGTCGAGGATGGTGTTGTCATTTCTAACGTCTCAACAACCCATATGAATCTGGTGCTCAACGGGCAAAAGAGGAGGGCAATTCAACTGGGAACAGTAATGACGCACCCGGATTTTCGTAATAAAGGACTTGCTGCTACTCTGATGAAAACCGTTCTCGATCACTATCAAGGCCAAACCGATCTCTTCTACCTTTTTCCAGCCGAAGCAGTCATGCAGTTTTACCCAAAGTACGGGTTTACGCACTATCATGATATCTTCTATACGCTTGAAACTGTGGTAACATCAAGCCCCACCTCTTCAATCACCAGAGTCGATATTGGAAATGATTTTGAGCTTGGAAAATTTCATGATGCAGTGCAGTCAAGACGGGTAATCTCAAGTACATTCGATACCCTTGACTGCACATCTATTTACATGTGGCACTGCCTGAACGATTTGCGTGAAAACATTTATCGGATTAACGGCACGGACAACTATTTAGTCTTACGGCAAGAGAGTGAAAAAATCCGATTATATGATTTTGTCTCAGACACAGAATATCCATTTACGTATATTTTAGATTCACTGGGCCCTGATAGCCAAAAGGAGATTTGCCTGCACTTTCTTCCCGATGAACTATCTGCAGACAGGTGGAAGTTAAGGGAACATAAAAATGAGGATATGTTTTTCAGGCAAATAACTCCATCATCAACTTTTTCTCACCAGGTAATGGCTCATACATGACGGAGGCTTGAAAATGGCACACCTGTTTGCATACGGCACACTGATGTGCCCCGATATTATAAAAGAGGTAACCGGGTTGCCTCTGCGTTCTGTTAAAGTAACTCTATACAACTTCCGCCGCCTTTGCGTAAAGCAGGAGCCCTATCCTGCCCTGATTTCAAACCCCGGGAGCACAACCGATGGAGTCCTCTACCGGGACATTCCCCACTCGGCCTGGATTCGGCTGGATCAGTTTGAAGGCCAACTGTACTCACGTGAAAGGGTGCCTGTCCTATTCGCCGATGGAACTCGTGCCGACGCTGATACCTATGTGGTGCAGCACCATTTTCAGCACTGTCTGGAGGAAAGGGAGTGGGATTTTGAGCAGTTCATTCGCCAGGGGAAGGATCGTTTTTGTAATTCATACAAGGGGTATGATACGATCCATCGATAACAACGGGCAAAACAGCCCTCCCCGCACTTGGTACAATCTTTGATCTCATAATTTCCTTAAGCAGTTTTTACATCTCTCCACGAAACATCTTTCTCCCATTTGCTGCACAGGAGGTTGAGGTATGTCTTTTCCCGTGGATAAAATATATCTCCAACAACCACTTCTGGTTCACCACTCACCTCCATACCCAAAAAGACAAACAAAAAAGGGCATTATCACTACCGTTGAGGCGGTGGTTGTGGGCGGAGGCTTTTCAGGTGCATATACAGGGTACCATCTTGCACAGCGAGGCATCAATGCTGCCATTGTAGAAAGTCCTTTGGATACCGATTGCCAAAACAGCATTACCGTTTCCCAAAATGACATTGGTGTTTTTGATTTAAACCACCTCTCCTCCACTAAAAAAACCGTCTGTCCAGCCCAGATCCTATCACCCGGTGGAAAACGGTTTATCCCATCAAAACAGGAGCACCTTTTCTCCTTCAAAGAGAATTACCTCACTAAAGAGTTTTTGCAAAAAAGCAGGGATAAGGGATGCAGGGTATTTAACGAGCAGATTTTGGGCATCGAACATGAAAACGGGGGGTGGGCAGTCCACACCTCCAACAGGCTTTTGCGTTGTCGCGTTCTTATCGCTGCAGACGCACAAGGCAAAATGGTGAAAAAAGCTATCACCCTCAATCCCCAAAAAGAGACGGCGGTTTTTGGGACCGGCTACTCTTTTTATAACAAAGGCCATTCACACAATTTCCTTAAAATTCTCGACTGTGGCGAGGTATTCAAGGTTTGGTGTGATGAGGAGATGTTGCATGCAGAACTTTTTGGCTCTTTGCCTACCGGTTATGGCAGACGAAAGCGCCTTGAAACCCTGATGAGGGAGCTGTTGGGCAATATGGATTTCAGCTCCACATGGACTTCGGTTTTTCCCGATATCTACAACCCTGCGTTTTTTGAAAAACCCTGTTCGGGCAAGAACTGGATTCTTACCGCTTCTGCTGCAGGACACGTTCATCCGATAGGCTGTGAAGGGGGGCTGTTTGCCCTTGCCTCAGCAGAACTTGCAGCCAAGGCAATAGAGTGGGGAGACCCAAGAATTTACGACTCACTCTGGAGAGACTGCTATGGCAAAACAGTTGCAACCGCTGCCAAACTAAAGAACTATCTTCACTCACCCACGATTGCAAATACGCTGTTTGCCGCTGCTTACAAAAGTAAATCTTTGTCAGATCTTATCTCGCCTCTTTTAACACCTTCACTTTGGGCAAAAAAGAGTTGTAGTCACACCAAAAGGCTGTTACGGATTATGCTTGAATTTGCCAAATAAAAGCACCTGAAGTGTTGGGGAGTAGTAGTATAAGCTAACATCATCCAAAGTCTCTCCGAAGACACAAAGACTGCTCCCCATCGATACATCAGTACAGGAATACCCGGCACTGCGGAACCGGGGATCAGGCTAGTCATTTGCCCGGAATAAACCGGTGAAAAGATGTGCACAACAAGAGACTCAAATTGCAGAAAAGAGCTTTCACCTTTTTACCCACTTGCCACAGACGCTTTCGGGTGAGCTGATCCCTGAGCCCGCAGTCGAAGGGAACACCGGGAGATTGGAAATAGATACCCTGGCACACCCTCCATCCTTGGCCCGCCGACACTAACGGCGCTCCCGTCACCCATAAGGAGTCGGAGTGCAGCCGGAATCCCAGCCCACTAATCTTCCCTGTTTTTAGTTAGAAGAGTGGATCATACATTTAAATTCATCTCTAATATCCTTTTTATTTTCCCAATTTCTCTCCTTTTTACTATATTTACTCTCCTAACGAAATTTAGTCAGGAGAGGTGCCCGAGCGGTTTAAGGGGCACGCCTGGAAAGCGTGTGTGCGCAACCCGTACCCAGGGTTCAAATCCCTGCCTCTCCGATTTTTTTTCACAGGGGGATAGTTTTACACTTACAAAAGCCCCTTATCTCACCAAAAAAAGCAGAAAACTTTCAGCAAAACCATCTTTATACCACTATTTAGGCCACCGCGGGTAAATCATATATGATAAAAAGTGTCTCTATAATAGCACTTCTCTTTGTTTGCAGCTGTGACCGTACGTTCATTGTCGACTCGGGGATCCTTCAACGTGAGATAGAAAACCATTTCCCGGTTCAACGAGATATCTTCACCGCCTCCATAAAGCTAAAGGAGCCTAAAATTGAGCTCCTTGATGGCACAGGGAAATTGAGAATCAAGATATCATCGGTGTTTGTTATGAAGGGTTTCAAGCAGGTGCTTACAAGAGATCTCACCCTTTTGCTAAGCGGTACGTTGTCGTATAATCCTCAAACGTGCACCTTTTATATGAGTGAACCTTCGGTGGATGCAATAGAGTTCGATCAGTTACCGGTGCAGTTTCAGACTCTTCTTGATGGAATTATCAGCACCACGGGGATCTCTTTTTCTGAAAAGATCGATATCTATACGGTAACCGGAGCACGCAGGAGAAGGATTGGATCAAGGATGGTGCTGCAGGATGTTACTGTATCGGGAGGAGATCTTCGGGTAACCATGAAAAGGGGACCAAGCAGGAAGCACGGTAAAGCAGTGAGCCATTAGAGGAGACGAAACAATGTAAAACCTTGGTGTTGATCGTGAGACAGGGATTATCCTATGAGATTTCAACACAGGAAGTTGCAGTTGATCGTTGATCCGGTTTTTCAGCTCTGCAGAGTAAACATCCTTCGTACCTGTTCAGGTTACTATATGGGCTCCCCACGAAGACACGACGGTTCTCAGCCGGGCTCTCAATCGGAAACGGGATCGGTGTCTCCTTTGTAG
>SKJJ01000180.1 GCA_007115975.1 Chitinispirillum sp. | reverse complement strand
TTTTTGCACTTGATGGCACGAATATCACATCACGAGTGATTAATCCTGCCCATTATAACGGGAGTTATACCCTAAGGATCGACAATTTAAAGAGTAACGGACTATATATTGCACAGTTCAGATCCGGAGAATTTAATTTGACCGAAAAAGTTTTCATCAAGAAGTAGCTGATGTGGGAAAGTGTATTATGAGAAAAAAAGGTGATGAACCAAGGATGGCTTTGGTCTGTTTGGGAGTGATTCTGTGCTTTGCAATGTTAGTTGATGGTAACGAAACGGCATCGATTTTTGTCGGGGGTGTTTCCGGCATCGAGTCCCTTGCGGACCCCCAAAGTTCTGTTGAGTACCGTGGTGATGGTGGAGGGATCTACCTTCATCACACGGGGTGGTCATCAAACCGGCTCACAAACGCCCAAAGAAACAGTATAATCAATGACATCTGGAAAGGTCATAGTTTTGGAGTAGAGCTTGGATTTCATGACAACAACACCACCTCCTGGCAAAATGCTTACAAAAAACTGTACCATGACCTTGGCATACGACCTGCCTTTATAACGTGCAACGCCTTTTCCAGTGACAGGGTTCCTGATGTCGATGACTGGGCAGCAACAATAGAGGCGTTTCGGGCGGTTGGGGTTAGTGATGATGTACCGATTTATGCGACATTTGAGTATCAGAATTTTCCCAGCAAAATGCTTACACTTATGGATAATCTGGTCTCCAGGCGTAAGGATTTTCAGGACATCATCCGTGCGTCAAAAGGTTTGACACTCGATATACCCCCTACGGTCTATTTCAGGCGTCTGAACCATACCAACCCAAATGCCAGGAAATACCATGAATGGATGATAGATGCGATAAAATGGACAAAAGACAATGGCTTCAGTGTGGGGATGATTATCTCCCCCAATGACAGCAGAACAAGATATGGTGAAGATACGAAAGCTTTTTTAGATGTACTGCTGCAGCAAAATGCTCTCGCTGACTTCTACATAGTTGAGAACTACTCTCCTGCTGACCCTCAAACCTACTCAAACCCTGTTGGCAATGAAGATACACCGCATCACCAGTTGGGATGTGCACGGTTAGTGGTGCAGAATTTTTTATCCCAGTTAACAACCACGCCTAAAGAACCCTTTTCTGGTGAGCCGCTCGCGCTGCCCGGCACTATTTTGGCTGTTGAATATGACAAGGGTGGTGAAGGGGTGAGTTATCACGATAGTGATCGTGAAAACAGAGGGGTGCAGTCAAGAGGTATTGATTTGCGTACAACTGAGGGTGTCGACATTACCAACGGTCCCGATAGTGGCTATGCTATTGGGTGGATTGTCGAAGGGGAGTGGGTTGAATATACAACAAATGTTGCCCGTGCCGGAGAGTATGAGCTGGAATTTCATGTCTCATCTTTAAGTGGCGGTGGGAGTATCGGTTTGGAGGTGAATGGTGAAACGGTTCTAAGTGCAATAGCGGTACCACAAACTGACGATTGGGATATCTATGGTACCTTTACCGAACATGTTACTCTGAGTGGCGGTTCGCAGGTGTGGCGTGTCAATATGAAGAGCGGTGGATTTAATCTCCATAAGATTGTGGTAAGGTCTGAGGGTACAAACTTAGTGGGTGATCGGACACTATCCGCCCAAACAAAAGAGCTGCGATTGCTTCCATCTGCCCAAAGTTCCCGTATATTCTATCTGAGCAGGGAGGCCGACTGGAATCTCTACTCACTTCAGGGGTCACGCTTAAACAGCGGGTATGGTAAGGTGGTTGATATGAGTGCATTTTCCATAGGGGTATATATGGTCAGGTTTGAGGGTAGGGTAAAGAGTCTTATCCTCAGGTGAACTACGGGTGAATGGGATGGGTCAGGCCAACAAAAAAGCCCCTGGCAGCAAACCATGGGGCTTGAACTCAACTTTCGCATCTACTTATGCTTTAACCTTACTATAATTGTCTGTAACCTCTTTTCTCATTAAAAAAGAGGTGCTTTGCGCATTGCAAGAGTAGTTTATGCATGAAATGACTCCCACTGGCACTACAAACTATTTGTTACCAATTAAGTGGCTTGATTTAGCCTGAGTTCTTCATGTTGATTTACACTGTTTAGTTCTATTGTAACTATGATGCGAAAGATGGGTTAACCGTAACCTCTTGGGGATATTGTCGTCATAACACTGCAATTTGATTTTTAAAGCCGTAGAATGTGTATCACCAGCGCTGAATTTACAGCCTTCAACAAACATCACTCCATTGGCTATACATGGCACAGACTACAAGTGGCTCTGAAAACAGTAATTTTCAGAGCCACTGTAAAAAATTAATTTAAAATAACTACTCGCTGGGTAACCTCTTGCCCATTGTGTCTGAGGCGAATGAAGTGTACACCACTGGTACTTACTGGTATGAAAGAGTTTTCGGCAACAGTGGACTTACTGTAAATTACCTTGCCCTTAAGGTTTAAGATCTCCAGGTGAATCGGCACCTGCCCTGCACGGACAGTAATTCCACCCACTTGCGGAATAATCGTCAGGGGGTTTTTAGCGGAGCCGTTGAACAAGGTAACAGATGTAGAGGATGACTGTCCCCAAACTTCTGCTTGGAATATACTGAACCAGTTGCTGTTGTCTGAGTTGGCGTCGGTCATGCTGATCCTTACATAACGACCAGTTTTCTCCGTTACTGCTATTGTGTGAAGGCCAATAGTAGGGGGAAGAGTTCCACTCCATACTTCGGTAAATGTGTTGTCACCCACCTCTATTTTTAACGGATATGAACGGGTTTCTCCAACATTTAACATCAATCGAACCGCTTTAACGGTGTTAGGCTCACCAAGGTCAAAAGTGATCCAGTTATTCTCGGCGGTATTGTCGTTTGCCCATCGTGTATCCTGTTTTTCGTCGAAAGCGTGCTCTTTAGGGTTTCCCTCCTGCTCTGCTGAAGCATCGGCTGCAACAATAGGTAATCTGGTGGCTCCTGAGGGTAGTGCCTGTGTAAAGTTTGCAATCACGGTGCGGTTTGCACTTAGGGTAATTTTGGCAGGATTAGTATCACCGCTAAGGTCACCGTTCCAACCGTTAAATACCATCCCTGCGGCAGGAGCTGCGGTAAGGGTGACTTCTGTGCCGGCGGCATAATTAGGTCCATTGGATGATCTGGTTATAGTACCTGTACCATGAACTGTCGTGGTGAGAGTGTGAGTCTGTGGTGGTGGAGGATTTGTGTTGTTGCCAAAAGGGATACCGTGGGCGGTAAGGGTTTCTGGTTTTTCATTCCATCTGGACATATCCTGCACTTTTACATCATTAATCATTCTTAGGGCCATAGGCATACGGATACCAAGACGATTATGAAGGTGCCGATAGGCCACTTCCCAGCCACGTTTCGGACAAGCAGGCATTTTGGGACTGTTGTTTCCTCCTTTGCAGTCTACACCCCTACCTTGGCATATAGTGTTTGGCACCGATTTTTCTCTGAGGATCCAGGAGGCTGTCAGCTCAATGTTGGCAGCTATTCTATCTTTTTCAAGTGCGAAAAGATCCACCCCCTGTGAGTATGCCATAGTAGCAGCACCAATCATTGATCTGATCCCCAGTACGCTATGGCCATAATCACGGCAGGTCTCCTGGGCCATCCCCTCGAGAAAGACCTTGGTTCCGCTCCAGGCGCTTTGGATATCTCGTCGCCCTTTAATTGGCTGACTGCCGTCCTTTTTCATATAAATGTAGGTTCTGGTATATTTTTTCCACTCAGAAACAGCTCTGTCAAACTTGGCTTTATCATCCAGGAAAATCCCAATGGCCATCTGCGCCTCAATCTGGGACTGAAGACCGTTGTTCATCATGGCGCCATACGTGGCAAAATACCAGAGCTTATCGAGCATAGATTTAAACTGGTTGATATCCTTTGTGGACCATCCTGCACCGGAATAACGGATAATCTCCGCAGCATTAACAAACCATGGTGTCGCCCATGATGCTACCAGCTTATCGTTAAAATCGGTATTTCTCACGTAGGTGGATGCCCAATCGTTTAATATCCGCATCGCCTTGTCTGCATGCTTCTTATCTCCGGTAATATACCATTGTAAAGCCTGGTTGTAGGCAGCCATTGCATCGTATACCATCTCATTACAACCGACATTTGGGTTATTATGACTTCCGCATTTTACCTCACGATACGCCTTATGGGAATAGGTCATTTTTCCCCATCTGTTATTTCGCATCTTATCAAAAGCGGCTTTCCAGGGGTTTTGGTTGGCATTGACTTTTTGTTTAATGAAATCGAGCTCCTGTTTTGTATTGAATCCGCCCGGATGAGTAAAGGTAAAACTGTAACCACCCGAACAGATCATCAAAACAAACATGCTTACAGCCAAAAAGGGTGAGCACTTGATTCTTTTCATAACTACTCCTGAAAAATGTGAGAATAGAGATGCGTATAAGCATCTGCGTGTAGTTTACGCGATTTTGAACCGTTTAAATTCTATCGGTTTTGTTTAACGGTCTGGCACCTCCTCAACAAAACAATTTCAACAAAAGGTTACATGTTTTTAATATACACCAAACTACTACTCAATGCACTAATATTTTTAGCTGGATCAAACATGAAATTAATTTTTGTTGGGAATTTTGATCTTTAAGTGCCTGATAATGGGGAAAATAAGCATTTATCTGTTTTAGTAAAGTTTCAAAGAACAAGGTTGTAGGCGTTCATAACAGCTGTCTGAAAATTGCCTTCTGTCCTGTTAATCAAAGCACGCATCTGCAGGTGGCAAAAGTTCCTGAAACACGGTGCAAACTGGTGCAGTAGGCAAAAACGCAGCAGTGGTGGTTTTTGCTCGTGCGCCGTTGTGAGGATGACCAGATTTGGGCTGTAGACCAAAGAAAAGCCGCAACTAGGTTTTTTTCTCAAAAACCGGAGCAAATTGGCCCTTTCTGTTATATATTATTGGGTATCTCAGCTCTGCGTCACACTTTTCATAGCCCGATTTTAAACGTTTGGAGAATCTATAATGCAAAAGAGAAAGCCTGGTTGTTTTGGGATGTTGAAACATACTCAATTAATACTCATAATGCTCTTTTTGCTGATGGGTATACAGCAATCCCCAGCAAATGTACTCCCCCCACCAACCATGGAAAATTGTTTTTTTATCATGCCGATTTGGGATCATATGGGAGCTTCCAGCATAGTGTCTTTCGAAGAGAAGGTTGCTCAGACTGAGAAAATGAAACAGCAACTGGGGTATGGAAATATCTATCACCGGCTGGGATTTGCAGCTATCTTCCCGACACACGCCTCTGAAACCTGGAGAGAAAATGCGCGCCTCGCTCAGCAGGCAAAAATTCATCTTGGTGCAATTTTCGCACTGCAGTCACACACCCGACAATCTTTTCGAAACGCGGTAAGCAATGACTTTCGCAATTTTCAGTGGCGTATCGATGGCAAAGACTGGAAAGGCTCTTTTACCAGCAGCGGTGAGCTTGAGATTGCCGAAGACCAGCGTGATTACA
>SKJJ01000097.1 GCA_007115975.1 Chitinispirillum sp. | reverse complement strand
ATACTCCTTACAGGCATTTTCAGTAGAAAAACGGTTTTCTAATTCGGTCAGAGTTTTAGGGTAGTCTTCCATAGCGAAAAACTACATCTTGTATCAACACCAATCAAGTGCATACCCATATATTCAAATTCACTAATTAGCAGTCCGTACATATGCAGCATGGGGACGGCCAGGACGGACCTCTTTTCCCATCTTATTATCCCAAAGGGGCAGAGCTGGTAAATCTCAAAAAAATTGATGAAGAGTGGCAACGCATTTATGGAGTACCTGAAGAGAAAACTTGTTTTAAACCACAGGTATTAAGATATCAACAGTCCGTCCCCGTAAGATTAAATGGGTTTAAAATCAGTCCGTCCCCTCCCCCGCATACCTCCGCAATACCCCCACTATAGCCCCAGTAGTCAACGGCTTCGTTATATAATCACTCATCCCCGCTGCCAAACACTTCTCCCGGTCCCCCCGCAAGGCATTGGCCGTAAGGGCAATTATC
Source organism: Chitinispirillum sp. (assembly GCA_007115975.1). Classification (GTDB taxonomy): domain Bacteria; phylum Fibrobacterota; class Chitinivibrionia; order Chitinivibrionales; family Chitinispirillaceae; genus Chitinispirillum. The sequence continues at coordinate 45,468 of SKJJ01000097.1, read as the reverse complement.
GGAACACCAGCGTTACGAACCCCTTCACCTCCCTGGCGAATACTGCGCGTGGCAGCGTATCCATCCATCTCAGGCATCTGGCAATCCATAAAAACAATATCAAAATCCTCTTCAGCCAGAATCGAAACTGCGTCCCGGCCATTTTCAACCGAAACACACTCATGGCCAAGTTTAACCATAATCATCTCAAAAAGATTGCGGCTCACAGAATCATCCTCTGCAACTAACACCCGAAGCGAGACCGCTTTTCCATCTCTGAATACTGAACTATCGGGCGGTCGCTCCCTTTTGCCAATATTTTTAATTGCCACGCCACTTTTGCCACTAACAGCAGCAATCTGCGCAAGCAGTGAGTCCCGTTTCAGCGGTTTGATAAGCACAGCGGCAAAATCAGACCTTCTGTTTGAAGCAATGGCCGATGCAGAACCAAAGGCAATGATCTTGGGAACTGTTGCCAGGCCAAGTGCGCGGAGTTGTCTGAACATATCATCCAAAGTCATCTCATGTAATGACAGATCCAGCAAAAGCACATCAATATTTCTGTCTGCCTTTTGCTCCTTTTTAAGAATACCGACAGCCCTGTGCCCCGTTGCAGCCTTCTGATAAAAAACCCCTGCTTCCTCAAGGTAGCTGCCAATAACCCCGGTAATTTGGGGGTTACCTTCCACGATGAGCACATTCTTACCCGTTAAGGAAGCGTGAAACGAGGAGGACTGATTTTGATCCCCACTCTCCACATCTTCAACCTTTATGCAAAAAGAGAGGGTCGACCCCCTGCCGGGCTCGCTTTTCACCCCGATTTCCCCTCCCATTGCTTCAACCAGATGCTTGGATATGGTTAACCCAAGACCAGTACCACCATAGTTTCTGGTTGTTGATCCGTCAACCTGAGTGAAGGGGTTGAAAAGATAGGACAGGTCATCTGCTGCTATACCTATTCCGGTATCGGTGATTGAAAACTGAAGTGAGGCCCCGCCCTTCTTAGTCACACTATAAGAAATCCTGAGCAGAACATACCCTTCACTTGTAAATTTGATCGCATTGCCGATCAGATTGGTCAGAACCTGACGTAATCTGCCTGCATCACCGATGGCTCTATCGGGAACATCGGGCGTGATTTCAATAATGAGCTCGATTCCCTTCTGATATGCTTTCACTGCCAGAGAATCGCCAAGGTCCTCAACCGTTTTTCTGGGAGAAAACAGCGTATTTTCAATTGAGAATTTCCCTGCCTCAATTTTTGCAAGATCAAGAATGTCATTTATCAGCTCAAGCAGATGATCACCGCTGTTCATGATTATTTTGGCAAGTTCAGTCTGGTGGTAATCGAGCATACTTTCCAGCAAAAGCTCACAAGTGCCGATAATACCATTCATCGGAGTACGGATTTCATGGCTCATATTCGCCAGAAACTGGCTTTTGGCTATATTTGCGGCTTCAGCGGCATCCTTTGCCATTCGCAGCTTGTCATTCAACTGCTTGATCTCGGTTATATCCTGCATGGTAGTGTAGACTCCAGTCACCTTTTCTGAACCACTACCAAATTGCGGTGTGGCGTTGATAACTATCCAGCGCTCGGAACCTTCTGAAGGATTAAATATCCCCATAACCACATTGTGTACCTTTTTACCTGAACGCATAGCCACCATAGCCGGATGCTCTTCTCCGGGAAAATCCGAACCATCCTCACGAACAGATCGCCACCGGGGATCAACAGAAGTTCTGCCGAATATCTGGTCACGGGTCAACCCAAGAATCCGTTCTGCAGCCGGGTTGGCATCGACAATTTCCCCTTGGAAGTCCTGATATACGACCCCCTGAACCATGGTATCAAACAGATTACGGAATTTCTCCTCGCTTGTGCGAATGATGCTCTCTGCAGTCTTGCGTTCGGTAATGTCCAGCGCTGCTCCCACAATCCCACCAATGGAACCATCCTGACGCCGGAAGGTCACCTTCCTGATTACAATGGTATGTGTCTTACCATCTGGCATCGGCCATGAGATCTCCTGCAGCAACACCTCTTTTCCCTGCAAATCGAGAGCTCTGAAATCCAATTGGTTTTTTAACGCAACAAGATCCGGGTCAGTAATAACATCCTCGATACGGGAACCCACTATTTCACCGCGTGATTTACCAACCAAATCAGCATAGGCTTTGTTGCAGTCGAGATAAATACGGTCGGTATCCTTGTAATAGATTGGTATCGGAATGGCATCAAGAAGAATGCGCAGGAATATCAACTGATCTTGTAGTTCTGTGTGCAGGCGCAGCTGTTCGGAAATGTCCCTTGCGTTTGCAATGAAGAGTGTTTTGCCCGCAAGGTTTTTAATGGGGCGAACCCTGACTTCTACATCAATCAGAGAGCCGTCCCTGCGCTGATGTCTTGTTTGCAGATGGTCTGTCCCGTTGCCGGCGATCAAATCGTTGAAAAACCGCTCCAGTTCCACCATATTTATTTCAGGTTTTATGTCCCCCGGCCCCATTGCCAGAAGCTCTTCACGCTTATATCCAAGACTGCGACAGGCACTCTCGTTAACATCAACGAATTTCATGGTCTGATGGTCAATGATAAAGATGTCATCCGCTGCGTTGTCGAGTGCCTGACGGAATTGACGTAATCCCTGTGCCGACTCTTTCTGATCGGTGATATCCTGTACCATACCATTGGAGCGTAAGACCTTCCCGTTTGTATCCCGTTCGTGCACACAGCGTTCGAATATGTAACGAACTTCCCCTGTATCTTGACGTATAATACGGTGTTCGGCCTCATAGCCGGAGCTTCCATTGCTGATTGAACCGTTGTATTTTCGATCTACCATGTCCCGGTCATCAGGGTGGACTATTTTCAGGAAATTTTCATAAGATGACTCTATTTCAGCTGGATCAAGGCCAAAAAGATCGTAAACTTCCTCCGACCAGGTAAGTTCCTGAGTTATACAATCAAGACTCCAGCTTCCAAGCCTGGCGATTTGTTGGGCCTTTGTCAGCATGGTCTGGCTCTCACGCAGCTCACCGGTCTTTTGTGATACAAGATCATCGAGATGATCCCGGTGATCCCGCAGTTCTGCCTCCATTTCGATGCGCCCGGTCATATCCGTAGCGATCTCAAGTCGGACCAGCCGGCCGTCACTCCAGACAATAGCCTGGTCACGGCAGTCATAGTAGTGGCCATTGCGGGAAGAGCGCGCCTCCCAGTGACGGACACCTGCAGGAACCCCCTGTTCATTGAGCAAAGATGTTTTCTGGCAGTATTCACAAGGCTCAGTCTGATCTTTACCCTGTGTCATCTCCCAGCATTTTTTCCCGACGAAATCACCGAATTTCTTCCGTCCGTACTCGTTGACAAAAAGAAGTTCATGAGTATCGATATCAGCAACAAACACCAGCGCATCAAGACTATTAAGAACAGAGCGCAGCAGACGCTCTTTTTCCATGACGGCGTTTTCAGCTTTTTTTCTGTCAGAAATGTCGATATGAGCAACTACAGCACCCCCTTCGGGATGATTGAGCGGAGTGACACGCATAAGAAACCAGCGTGGTTGACCGGGAGCATCGCAGGGGTATTCCATCTCGAAGGACTTTTTGCGACCAGAAAGAACCGCTCTGATACCAGCCATGGAGCTTTGAGCATTATGATACTCCTCCTCGTCTGCAGAGCAGGCACAGGCGGCAAAATAGTTCGCACCCATATCGAGTCTGCGAAAATCACGCGACTTGTTTTGTTTGGCAAACTGCCGCCACGCTTTATTGATTGAGATAATCTTCCCTTCACGATCGAGAACCGCGATATTTGCATTGAGCGAGTCCAATATGGCCGAACGCAGGACATCGGCCCGACGGCGCTCCTCTTCGCTTCTCTTAACCAGAGTCAGATCAACATAGGTGATAACCACCCCATTGATTTCACCATGATCATTACGGTACGGGTGGACACGCTGCAGCATAACAGTTCCGTCATCGGTAGCAACCTCACGTTCGTCAACACCACCTTCAGATAGAACACGGTGAATATTGTTGAGAATATCACGATCGGTGGCAATGAGGCTGTTTATTTCAATGATCGGACGCCCAATATCCTGGACACGAAGAAAAAACGTACGGGTAATTGAAGGAGTAAAGCGCCGAACACGCAAATCGGCATCCAGGAAAATGGTACCGATTTCGCTGCATGCCATCAGGTTCTGCATATCGTTATTCAACTCAACCAGCTGGTTGTTTTTTTCCTGGTACTCAGCATTAACGCTGTGCAGTTCCTCATTTACCGATTGAAGCTCTTCATTGCTGCTCTGCAACTCTTCATTTGAGGCAAGCAGTTCCTCATTGGTCGCCTGCAGTTCCTCATTACTGGTCTCGAGCTCCTCGACTGTTGTCTGAAGATTCTCGCGGGATTCATGAAGCTCACGTTCAAGATGTTCGATGCGGGCACGGGCGGCATTGTCAGCCGAAAACGTCTCTGTCAGGGCAGTTGTCTCCGAAGATGTGTTCTCATCGATACGGACAAAATAACTGTAGCGTTGCCCCTCCCCCTCCCCGCCGGAGCGTGACGGTTCGGCCACAGGGATCACATTGACATCAATGAGATGCTCGGCATTTTCGGGCAAGGGCTGACTCACAGCGGCATATCTCACTTTGTCCTTTGATTTTCGGGCACGTTCGATGGCAGTGGTAACAGCAACACGAAGATTACCCTGAAGCAGCGAAGCAATATCGGCTTGCATCGGACCAACAATATTGAGATATTTACCGGCACCTCCAAAGGTGTGTATCAGTTCGCTACGGGCGTTTACCAGAAAACCGGTCGGCATACATTGTTCCATGAGAGCCGGATAGAACGCCTGAAAACCAGCGGTGGTGCTCGTTCGACGTTCATTCTGCACACCACGTTTTAGCGGGAACATATAATGTAAGGGATTGGGAGTTATGTCGCTTTCTTTCCGAAAAACCTTCAGATGGGAATTAACTGTTGAGAATTCAGACTTGCTTTCAAGCATACTCTCACTTGAACCCAGAAAGAGAACACCTTTTTTCTCCAAAGCGGCCGTAAACTGGAGCAAGACCTTATCCTGGGCCTCCTTGAGCAGGTATATAAGCATATTGCGGCAACTGACCAGGCGCATATGCAAAAAAGGCGGATCGCGGAGAAGATTATGGGGAGCAAATGTTATCATACGACGCAAAGCGGGTCGCACTGTCCAGCCATCAACCCCCTTATCAAAGTACATTGCACGTCGTTGCGCAGAGACCCCAGCCATCCGTTCGTTTGAATAGTGGCCGGCACTGGCTATGCGCAGGGAAACTTTGTGGATATCAGTGGCGAATATGCGTACATCTGTTTTCAGTTTATGCTCAGTTATCACTTCGTCAAGGAGCATCGCAATCGAGTATGCTTCCTCACCAGTTGCACAGCCTGCAACCCAGATGCGAAAATCCTCACCCCTGGGATGGTGTTCAAGAAGTTTCGGAAGTACCTCTTTTGCCAAAAACTGGAACGCCTCGGGATCCCGGAAGAACTGGGTAACTTCGATGAGCAGATCACGGTAAAGGCTGTCAAGTTCATTGCTGTCGTTGTGGAGAAGCTCAGCATACTCGCGCAGACCGGCTACTGAACGCATCTGCAGCCGCCGTTCGAGCCTCCGCAGAATAGTGGCATCCTTATAAAGTGAGAAATCGATACCGAAAGTGTTGCTAAGCTGCTGGAATATCTCCTCTTTGGGATCGGTGAAAGACTCATTCCCCTCACCTCTACTGTGCAGAGCTTTTGAAATCTTTCCTTCGCGAAACAGAACATCTGCCAGTTCCTCCGGAGTACCTATAAAATCAACAACACCGGTTGTGGCTGCACTGCGTGGCATACCATCAAATTTTGCGCTTTCGGGAGACTGAGCCATCACCAGACCACCAGCCTTGTGAACCGCCTCTATCCCCTTGGAACCATCACTTCCGGTCCCGGAGAGAATAATCGCAACCGAGTCGGCTCCCATTTCCAACGCCATACTCTTAAAAAAACGGTTTATGGGAAGGTGCTGCTCTGAAGGTGTTCGGTTCTGCAGCCAGAATTTACCCTCACGCAGTTCCATATCCTTGCCGGGCGGTATCAGGTGTATTTTGCCCGGTTCCGGCACTAGTCCATCAGATACTACCGTGTTGGTGATATGAGTATAGCGGTCGAGCAGCTCCCCCATGACGCTTTTGTAGTCGGGCGAGAGGTGCTGTATGAGCACAAAAATAACATTCTGTTTACCGGGAATACGCCTGAAGAAGCGCTCAAGGGCTTCAAGTCCTCCGGCAGATGCGCCGAGACAGACCATACGCAGATGGTCTTTTCGTTCCGGGGATAGTTTGCCTTTATTTTCGGCTTTCTTTTGTTTGCTGACCTTTTTTGAATTTTTAGAGGAATTATCACTCCGTTGAGTGGATCTTTCCATAAGACCTGTTCCTTTTCTACATGGCTATTTAACCGGTTGTATTCGTACAAAATCTATAGTTTAGTGTATGAGTTTCTCAGGTTAAGTTGAAGTGTGCTTTAAGGATCATACTATAGATTGGATGGTTTGACAAGGGTTTCGGAAAGGGGACGGACCGCTTTTATCGACCTATTCCCAATTTGAAAAATTCCTTACCTGTTTTCATAATTGCCCGCTCTCCACTATACCCAACAGGCTCGGTTCAGGAAATAATCAACTGTTTTGCTCACCTTAAAATTGGCACTCATTTTGCAACATTCAATTTTAATTTGCAAGATGCCCCTATAATCATCACCCCCCCTATCAAAAGGAGAATACCCCATGCCCCGTACCAAACGACTGGAACCCCCCGGCGCCCTTCACCATATCATGGCTCATTCAGTGGAGTATAAGGATATGTTTCGTGATGATGAAGACAGGCAGGAGTTTCTCAGAAGACTCGAGATTGGGCTTAAAAAAACAGGTTTTCAGTGCTACACCTGGACTCTGATGGACAACCATTACCACATGCTCATAAGAGCTAATGAGAAAAAACTGGAAAAACTGATGCGGGGCCTAAACGGTGGGTACGCACAGTATTACAACAATAAATATGGCAAACGGGGGTCTCTGTTTCAGGGCAGATTCAAATCATCTCTCTGTCAGGATAAAAATTATGAAAAAGTGCTGATCAAATATATCACTCTTAATCCCCTTCGGGCAGGGAAGGTCAGATCCCTCGAACAGCTCAAAGCATACACCTGGTGCGGACACGGATATTTACTCGGTATAAAGGGTGCTTTAGGTGAAAAATTCCAAAACCGGCAGTGGTGTTTAAGCCGTTTTGGGGAAGAGGAAATAGAAGCTATGGACAACTATCTCGCGTTCCTTGATGATAACTACGTTGAAAACAGCCCGGAAACAGCTGGACAACTTCAGCCAGCCGAACAAGCTGAGATTATCAAGTCATTCAAGGGTCGGGAATCGGTAATTGGTGAATTAGAATTTGTAACGAATGCCTTTGAGCTGTACTGTATCGAAAAAAATCGCAAACACCGTGAAACCGATTACCCCATTGTCTGCAAGAATGCAGCAAAGATGATATGCAGAAAACATAACATCGGATCGGTCGATCTCTTTAGGCGTGGCAGACAAAATGGCAGGTCAAGGGCGCGAACTGAATTTTGCCACTTTCTTAATAAAACTGAACTTATACCGCTTACCGTCATTGCCAGATATCTAAAAGTTACCATTAGTCCGGTTACGAGAATGATCGAAATCGGTAACGCTTTGTACAGGGAAAAAAAATTGGTCAGTTTGCTGTAGCCCCAAAAAAAACGATCAACTCCTCTTCCGGTGCCCCTCTGAAAACAAGCAAATTGTTTGCTCTTTACCATGTTTTTATGGATTTATAACAACCCAACTCACTTACTGCCAGTCAAATACATTAACAATGATTGATGACATAGCTATTCCAACGCATTGAAACATAGCATCTTAAGAGGCAATTTACCGTATTTCCTCTTAAGATAATAACAGTCCGTCCCTTGTTGTTATATCAGTGGTCCGTCCCCCTCCACCTCTCCATCAAGTGATAAAAGTGGTCCGTCCCCTCTCCCAAATCCCCCAATTTACCCCTCACACTACCCCTCATCCCAAGTTATTTAATATCTTTAATAACCAGCTGAACATTTTTCGCGAGAATAAAACCCAATGAAAACCACCACCTTTCCACACCACCAAATCTGCGGAGCAATTCACCTGCACACCCTCTACTCTGACGGCGGAGTGAGTTTTGGCGAACTCATCGATGCCGCCCGGCAGTGCGAACTCGATTACATCGTAGTAACCGATCACATGACCCTGAAGGGTCGTGAGGCAGGGTATGAGAAATTCCACGATGATCTGATGGTACTGGTGGGATATGAGCATAACGACCCCCAAAAGCAGAACCATTATCTTGCAATTGGCACCGGTAAAGCCTTTCCCCAACTCCAGAAACCCCAGCAATACATCGATGCAGTTAAGGAAAACGGCGGCATCGGCTTTCTTGCCCACCCGGCTGAAAAGCGTAACTATTTCGGTGGCCTGCCTCCCTATCCCTGGACAGAGTGGGATGCCACCGGATATGATGGCATAGAGCTGTGGAACCAGATGTCCGACTGGATGGAAAATCTGCGCTCGTGGAGAAGTTTTTTCAGACTCCTTTACCCCAGACGCTTTCTGAGCAATGTTCCTGACGAGCTTTTGGAAAAATGGGACAATCTCAATCAAAGCCGCTTTGTAAGTGGTATAGGGGGTATTGATGCGCACACAAGAAAACTCACGATTGGCCCCTTTGCATATACGGTTTTCCCCATAAAAGTCGAACTCAAGGGGGTACGAACCCATCTCTACATGCCGCAAAAGCTAACCGATTTCCCCTTTGATCAAGCCAGACTGCTCTTTTTAAAAGCTCTCAAAAACGGTAACGGATTTATCAGTAACTATCGCAGAGGAGATGCAAAGGGTACGCAGATCTATCTGCAGCAGCACGAGAACGGCACAATACAGCTGCCCGGGCTCAATGAACACAGTAACTGTGTCCCGGCAGTTCTTAAGGTGCAGTTGCCTTCAGAAGGCACGGTCCGCTTTTTACGAAACGGAGCGGTGGCAAAAAGTGTAAAGGGGCAGTCTGCTGAGTTTGAGATAACCGGTGGTGGAGTTTACAGGGTTGAGGTTTACAAGGGCAAGAATGCATGGATCTATTCAAACCCTTTTCCTGTTGGATGATACGCCGGGCCCCGCGTGGGTAGCGCTGATATGTCGGTATCATCATCAAGGATCCCCTCGCTCCTGAGCATCATGGCAAAAAGAGGTCTTCTCCCCAATTCACCGCCCCCCCACCCTCGCCCAGTAAAACCCATTACTCCTCATCACAACTGAACCATCAATATAAGTAAACAAAATATCCGAACCAACATTGAGCAGCTCTTCAATCATCCTCCTTGAAGGATGCCCATAGGAGTTATTTCGTCCGCATGATACAATCGTAAGTGGCGCACCGACATAGCCAAAAAAAAGCTGATCTGCAGAACCGGCACTTCCGTGATGAGGAGCAATCAGTATGTCTGAACGAAGCTGATAAGTGAACTCCCCGGAGATCAGCCTCTGGGAAACCGAATCTATATCAGAGGTGATCAACACATTTGTCCCACCATATTCAAGGCTGAAAACCATACTGTGCCTGTTTACATTCACACCACTTACCGGCACCGGCACATCAATGCTTTGCGGAGGCCACAGGCACCGTACAAGCACCGATTCCATCAATTTAAGGGTATCATTCCAGGTGGCAAACTCAAACTGTATTCGCTCTTTCCAATTGCCTGCTCTGCTTCTCAAAAAGGCTGTGTCCTCATGGGGTGAGGTTATAAGCCTTCCGTTCCAGTCAAAATCGTTTCCAAGGCGGGAGAGACCTCCGTAGTGGTCCTCATGATTGTGGGAAATTACAACAGCCACAACGCGGGGTTTTCCCATGCGTCTATATTCTGCAATCCATCGATCACAATAAAATTCCGACCCTATATCCCAAAGCACCGCACTGTCCCCCTGCATTCCGATCTGCGCCAACCCCTGCCCCACATCAACAACGGTAAACGTAAATCCTTGCCCGGAGGTTGGTTCAAGAGGCTCACCACATCCTGAAATCAGAATGAGGACAAGCAGCATACTAAAAAAGATAGTGTGAAGAACCCCTGATAAGCACATTGTCCCATCCCCTTTCCTGTATCGATTTTTCCACACTAAAAACCGTCCTTGTCCTGTTACTCAGTGTTAATTGTTGTTTAAAACCTACCAACAGATCATCCCCGTAAAAAGAGCTATATCCTCTTATAAACGGCGTCAGGCCGAGAGCATCTCTTTTGATCACACTGACTTCGAACCTGAAGCTGTACCGGTAGCCATTTATTGGTGAGTGGTTATAGCGCTGGGAGAAACGCAGATCCAAAACAGGGTGAGGAGCCCATGAGAGTGATAAAAACGTCCGGTGGTAGAGAGCATCCGTTTTAAGCGGCTCAAAAGTAGATGAGTACCTCAGATGGGTGCCCAAAACCCTGTTTATACTGATTGCCACCGAGGAGTGCACATTCAGGGGCATATTGTCTGCTCGGACCAACTCAAATTCAGGCGAAAAGCGAATCCCAGGCCCCAAAATATGACTTGCTCTCAGGCGCACGCCGTGCACCTGACTTTCCTGAATATCAACCACTCCTCCCTTGCGCAACAGCGTACGCTTGAGCCTGCTTTGTGGCAACTCGAGCCCTTCGGGAAAGTAGTACCCCTCAAGATCAATGCGATGCCCCCTTACTCGGTGAGCAGACCTGAAAACAAACGGTAACTGCTTCGGCGCATTTACATCAACCCCCGTTTCCAGTTCAAAATTGAGAGCAGAGAGAAAAGAGACCGTTGAAAAAAGATGCAGGTAGATCGTACCGGTATCTTCTGCCGTATAAAAACGGGATAGACCTGCAAAAACAGTTATCTCTTTTGCATCAACACTTACACCACCTCCATAAATTTTCTCTTCATAACGTTGATGATAGAAAAGTGCCCCCTCGCACAGCCCCTTACGGTTTAAAGAGAGCCCCAAACCATTCCATGCATTACTCTGAGGATAGAGCCAGTTGCCTGTAAGACCGGCGCTGTCATCAGGAACCTGCTGCGGTTGAAAGTAGCCATAAAAAACTCTGCCAGGAAAGGGTTGTCTGATATTTCCAGCCTGAGCACCCATAACAGGTAGTGACAGTGTCATACTGCGGCTTCTCCACCGTGCATTTGTCTCTTTAAGCACGACTCTTCCATCTGCCTCAAACATAGGATCTGTTCTATAACGAAACCGTATCAGCTGCGAGACCTCCCTGTCCCTCAATGGTTTGGAGAAATTGAGCCCCATTTGGCCATTTGTTTTTTTGGGCTGCCTGTTGAAACACAATACTGGCCTAAATGGCTCAAGAAAGGGAAAATCGTTGAAAAACTGCCGGATATTTCTGTTCTCCCAGGGCTCATAAAGTTGGTACTCAATACTTTTCAGGTTCTCATCCATTATTGGTTCAAGCAAAACGAGTTCTCCATCAGGCACTGAGGCTGGTGTGCTGTAAAGAGGGGCTAAATAGGACCATATCAGAGGGTCTATTAACCCGTTTTGAAGGAGATATTCACCCTCCCGTTCATCAGAAGGTAAAAAATAGTGTTGAGAATTAGGAGTATTGGCAAGGACCAGGACAAATGCAAACCAAATGAGGGGACTTGAGCAGGAAAAACGCTCTACTAAAATGAGAATGGCAATATGTGCTCTCCTTAGGGAAAACATTTATATTACCAGTTCATTAAGGGTGTTCTGTACCGGGCGACAATTTACTACCGCCCCACTTATTTCAAAGTACTAAAATAGCTGAAAACATCCACCTATAAAACAAGATTTTTCAATATGAAAAAAATAGAGCGAATACTGCTTCTAATCACCGTTTTAATCGGTTTGATACGGTCTGAGAGTGACTATCAGTTTGCTCTTGTCCTAAGCGGCGGGGGTGCCCGGGGTTTGGCACAGATTGGTGTCTTAAAAGCCCTCGAAGAGCACGGTCTTAAACCGGACCTCATTGTTGCAACCAGCATGGGCTCAATTATCGGCTCACTTTACGCCTCTGGTTTGAGTCCCGAAATGATCCACCGGTTCACTTCAGATGTTGACTGGAACAGAGTGGTTTCTAATGAGGCACAACGGGACAGACTCTTTGTAAACCAGAAAACATCCAGAGTCAACTACCTCTTTGAACTCAGATTTGATGAACGTTTAAGGCCAGTGCTGCCCAGTGCCCTTTCAAGCGGTCAGGCATTTTATGATCTCCTTTCACCGACACTTCTGCCGGCGCAGTTTTCGGCTTCAAATGATTTTACCAGACTATCGGTCTCCCTGCGGATAGTAGCAACCGATATCCTCACCGGTGACAGAGTGGTTTTCAGTGAGGGTAACCTATCCCTTGCCGTTCGTGCTTCATGCACTGTCCCCCTGGCATTCTCACCTATTGAGCATGATGGCAAACTGCTCATGGATGGCGGACTGACCTCAAATATACCGGTTTCAACAGCGGTCAGGGAAAATGCGGCGTTTATACTGGCCATTGATGTCACTTCTCCGTTATGGGAAAAAGATGACCTTGAAAATCCTGTGCGGCTTGCCGACCAACTGGTGGCAATAGGAATTGAGAAAAATAAAAATGAGGAGAGAGTTCTGGCAGACCTGATTATCACCCCGGATCTCCAAGGATTTCAAAATACCAATTTCCGCAATATTGACACCCTGATCACCATCGGCTATGAGGCCACGGTCAATCGTATGGATGAAATCCGCAGCAGCCTATCATATAAGGGGTACAAACCAAAAAATCCTTCCGGAAAAACAGTACCGCTGAGAGTAACCGACAGGACCACAACGGTACTTTTTGACAGTGACTCTTTGACATTTACAGCCGATTGCGACAAAAAAACCATTGCGTCCAAAATCAAATTCTATCTTAACGATAAGGGGATAGAGTTCGCTGAACTTCTCTCTGTGCAAATAACCGACTCACTTATCTCTGTAAAGGCGATCCCTGCAACTGCTGAGCATTTCACGTTTACTGGCCATAAGAGAACCTCCGATCGCACACTTCGAACCGCCGGCGGCTTCAGAGCAAACACAATGCTCTCCTCTGAACTTCTCGGCAACTATATCTCCAATCTCTATTCAACAGAACTTTTTGAAACCGTTAATATCGATGTCGACACGATTAACAATGTAACTGCCATCATTGACGAAAAAAAAATGCTGCGGCTACGCGGAGGCCTTAGATTTGATGAGTACCATCTTTTAGAGGGGTATATTCAGCCAGCCAGCCAGAATTTTTTCGGCACAGGGATTACCACCTCCCTGCATATTCAGTACGGCTCAAGACGTGAAAAGTATGCGCTGGACTTTTTAGGAAATCATCTTTTCACCTCAAACCTTGCCAACAGCCTTCATTTGCAGGCATACATATCAAAGGAACGGATTTTTGAACGTGAGAAGATAGAGATTGAAGGACAAACCGATCTGCTATCGATAAGAGAGATGATTTTAAGAAAGTCGGGCCTTCAGGTGATGGCCGGTACACAATTGTGGAGATTTGCTTCCCTTGATGCAGGTATGCGTTACGAGCTTTATAGTCTTCAGCAATCAGATAAAAGTATTTTCGATGATGCTCTGGGGCTGAGATTCCGCAGTGGCATGCCCTATTTTATGCTCCGCTTTATTATCGACACAATAGACAGAACCCCCTTCCCCACTGGCGGCATACGTCACACGGTAAATCTTGGGATGGCCTCAGATGAGCTGGCCGGCACGGAAAATTTCTTTAAACTCGATGGTAGCTCAGAATTTTTTCTGACGCTGGGAAAAAAAAACATCATACACCCTCAGTTTATCTGGTCTTGGGCCAATGCTTCTCTGCCCGAAGCAGAAAAGGTGTATCTGGGTGGGGCATTTCCTGAGCAGGCATACAGGGACCTAGGGATATATAACTACATTCCGTTCAGAGGACTAAAACCAAGGGCTTTCTCGGGGGATATGCTGGCACTGTTCCACATTGACTACTCTTTTATGTTCTTGGACAACCTTTTTTTCACATTTGATGTGGATTATGGTCGGGCCTGGGAACAGCTGGACTTTGCATCCAGAAATCTCACAAAAGACTTTTTCTCAGAGGGACTGCTTGGAGTAGGAGCAGGTATGGCATATAACTCAGTAATCGGAGCGCTACGCTTCACCTACGGGCTCATGCTTACCAATCTTAAAGAGGAGGGAATCGACAAGGGTTATCAGTTCTATATCTCCCTTGGGCAGGATTTCTGAACTTTCAAACGTTATCAACAAAAATATACTTGAAACAGGACTTAAGTTATGGTATACTGAATAACGCTCATGAAAGGCTTTGGCAATGCGCATAAACATAACATCTAAACTGTTTATTGGCTACTTGGTTATTATTTTTCTTAATATTTTTTTGTTTGTCATTGTTAATAAAACCAAAGATATCACAATTATCACCAATATGCTCAAAACCCAAAATGAGATAAAGAGTAATCTCATGCGATTTAGCAGTCTCCATAACACTCAGGAGATGATCGCCTTTAGTTTTGAAAGAGCCGGCATAACCGAATCGGTCGATAATTTTAGAGATGTCTTGGCAGAATTAGTTATTTTAAAGGATATACTTAGAACACAGATAAGTACCGTTTGCAAAAAGAACTCTATGCTCAGCCAAAAAACAGATATCACCCTTACAGATTACAGCAACACAATGCACGATATTACACTGCTCAATACTGTCTACAATGCGCTTTTTGACTCGGTTGTCATTGCGCGCACTCCGGGGACCAGCAGTTCTGCAAAAAGGGTACAATCCTACAGGGAAAAGATGTCCGAAAGCCATTATGAGCTGAGCTCAAAGCTGAATTCATCACTGAGTAACCTTGAAAAAATCAACAACTCTTTTATCCGTGAAGTTGAAAGGAGGGTAAACGATGTCAGGCAGGTCACCATTACAATCTTTGTTGGCATGACACTGTTTTCGATTCTTTTCGGTTTCTTTTTCTCCAAAGCAATTACCAACTCTTTGCGCAGACTTAAAGAGTCCGCCAACAAAATCGCAAAGGGGGATTTCGATTTTGACAGCTCTGGTTACCCCAATGATGAAATCGGTGACCTGTCGAAAGCATTTTTCAATATGGCAGTAGATTTAAAGAGTGCTCAGGAAGAGCTTATACGCTCAAAACGGCTCGCTGCAATTGGAGAAATTGTTGCCTCTGTTAATCACGAAATCAATAATCCACTAATGATCATCTCCGGCAACGCACAATTTCTGGAGCTCTCAATGGAGAGTTATCCCCAAGAGATGAAAGATCGGGTAAAGGCAATACTGGCTGAAACCGACCGTATTTCGCTTGTAACCAAAAAGTTACAGCAGCTTAAAAACCCTGTTTCAGAAAATTACACCTCCAGTGGTGAACAAATGATAAACCTGGACAGATCTTCATAGTGCCACATTAAGGGAGGACACTATTTTACGCACCCTACATTTCACATCTTCTATGGCAGGCCTCTGTGCACTGCTCTTATTTCTAAACTGTGCACCAAAAGTCCACAGGGTATCGATGAGTAATGCCCTGGAATATATAGATGAAGGTGATTACGGTCTTGCAGCAATTCAACTGCGATCTATTATCGATTCTCTGCCAGGGAGCGATATCGCTGCAGATGCACTCTACAATCTGGCAAAAATAAGCATCTCAGAAAAAAACGTTGCTCCGGATTTCACCTCCGCTCTGGACAACTTTATCACTTTTGTATCCCTCTACCCCGATGATCCAAGGGTGGAATCAGCCAAAGAGCAGATATTTCTGATTACACTTTATCTAAACAAAAAAGAGGATCTGGATGCTATTTTAAAATTGGTCACACAATTCCAGAGAACCTATGAACAATACCGGGTATTGCAGTTGAGTGACCTTGAGAACCTTGGAAAAGATATTGCCAAATGTTATGATGATCGTAATGCACTTTCCCAAAAAGTTGAAGAACTAAAACAGGTAATAATCGAGCTGGAACGCAAATGTCTTAAAGCTGGCAGATAATTGATAATTCTATTCTCCCTTTTTATAGCGAAACGTATCAAATGAAATCAACGCTGTTTAGAAACGATATCAAGGGCATAAAAACGGTAGTCGTAAAAACCGGAAGCAGAATTCTTACTTGCTCAGGCCATGAATTGAGGGTTAAAAACCTTGTTGATGATCTTGCAACAATTCATCACTCAGGAGTTAAGGTGATCCTTGTTTCTTCCGGAGCAATAGCACGGGGAATGAGTGCCCTTAATCTGCAGAAAAGACCCGAGGATATCCCCTTACAGCAGGCTTGCGCCAGTATCGGCCAAAACGGGCTTATGAACCTGTATCAGCAACACTTCACAAAACAGAACATACTTATCGGACAGGTTCTCCTGACATGGGATGATTTGAGAAACAAAAAGAGGTACCTTAATCTCAGAAACACTCTTTTTCAGCTGCTTGAATGTGGATGTATACCGATAGTAAACGAGAACGATTCGGTGGGAATCGAGGAAATTCAGTTTGGCAACAATGACGTCCTTGGGGCACAAATTGCACTGCTCACACACGCTGATCTCTTTGTAAACTTAACGGACGTTGGTGGCCTATACGACAAAAACCCACAAAAGAGTGCTGATGCACGCCATATTCCCCTGGTACCCATGACCTCCTCATCCGTTCAAAAATTTGCGTGTGATAAAAAAAACAACCTGAGTGTCGGAGGTATGTCAACTAAAATCAAAGCCGCTGAAATGGTGACCAAAGCAGGTATCCCAACTCTTATCGGCAACGGGTTTGACAGCAACCTTCTTTCGGTAATCAAAGACAAAAACAGTGCAACTCTTTTCATGCCCTCACCAAAAAAGATGCCCTCAAAAGACCGGTGGCTCGCGTTTGCGGGGCAATCACGGGGAAAAATTGTCGTAGATCAGGGTGCTTGCTCTGCGATAAAAAACAGAGGCAAAAGTCTTCTGGCTGCGGGAATTATCGACACTTGCGATAACTTCAAAACCGGCGATATGGTTGACATTGTCTGTATCGATGGTTCCCCCATAGCAAAGGGCTTGGTAAATTTTTCCTCCAGTGAAATACAATTGATCAGAGGATGTAACACAAAAAAACTCAGAGAGAAGCTAGGGAAGATACGCTTTGATGAGGTAATTCTGAGGGATAACATGGTTGTGGTGTAGTGCTGTTTTTTTCCAGTAGAATCAGGAAAAAGCCATCCTACAGGTGACAACCGTGGGTTGTATCTGGTTCGGTTAAGACTCAGATTAAAGCCACCACGCCACCCCCACCTGAGATGCAGGCTCAACATTATACCGCACAGACAACACAAGGGTTAACCCTTTTGTCTATTACCCAGGCGCTGTTTTCAGAGCTTAACTTTGCACCCCTGTGTTTGTCTACTTCTTATAAGAGACCTCTGCCACCACATCCCCAAGTAAATGGGCACAACGACAGCATCCAGGGGAGACTGACTACTAATTCTTCAGGGAAAGTTTACTATCTACCCAAAATTCCTCACCACTACAATCGGCGTCCCCGAATCCGCACTCCCCGACACCAAATCTGCAAGTGAAGAGACCAGATTTTCGATTTTTCTTGGGGTGGTGCCCTGAGCGCTGAAACCCTTTATGTCCTGGACCTTTATAAAATGCCTGCGCTCCTCTTCGATAATCAGGGTGATCTCTTCCTTTGATTTGCCTTCATTATAAAGCTTCTGCATGAGATATTTGGTTTTGACACCGATCCGGTTTCTGTTTTTTATTCCTGAAGTAGAGCCAAAGCAGGAGAGCGGATCAGCGAGTTCGAAAATACCCGATTCAGGATCTTTATACGCTCCATCACCGTAAATCAACACATCAACTTCCTTGTCAAACTCAAGAGCTATCATCAATCGGATCTCTTCACAAACCTTATCCGGGTTTCTTGGGCAGAGTTTCAACTGCTCCGTGTGGGGATCCAGTATGTTTGATCCCAAAAGGCCGAATTCCGAATACACCTTACTGTTGGGATCGCAGCAAATATCCTGTAGAGTGATGACGTTGTTGAATTTTTTCCCCTTTACCTCCTCAAGAACATCAGCCCGTGCATGGACATTGCTGACCATGATAGCATCAGGCGCTTTTTCCAGCATGTGATCGACAGTATTTGACAAAAAGATCTCAACCTCGGCACTGCTTTCGCCAACAATCTCCTGGTAAAAGTCGATATAATCGAGACCTGTTTCCGGATGCATTAGCCTGTCCTGCCCGATATCCTCAAGCGTAATAATATCCTCAGAGGCTTTGTCCAGTTTTTTGAGTGTCTCCTTTGCAATGATCGGATTCCCCTGCTCATCATCAGGAAACATCAGCTGAATTATAACTTTACCCCTGGGAACAGCTCTCGCGATGGCCTTTAACATCATGGAAAATCTATTTCTGGATAAAATAGGGTGAATTACACCAATTGTGGAGTCTTCTCTGAGATCCAATGTGGCTTTTATCTCACTTGTCACTTCACTTAGTTTGATAAAGTTTCCCTGTGTAACGGCAACGATAGTCTCGGTGATACACAATATATCGTTATCCATGATCACATCCGGATTTTTCTTGATAGTTGCCTTTACAACCTCAACAACATCATCATCAGAGGTGACAATTCCGGTTTTAACTCCAAATGCAATGACGCCTACATTGTTGTCAGGGATGTTCATGCAAGAAGACCTTCCTGTAAAAAATTAGTTACAATTAAGTGATTATCGTATTGAAAGTAGATAAAGGAGGTACAAGGCTCCTGTTGTCGTGGTTAATTGTCAAAAATCAAAAAGCACAGGTCCAAAACCGTTTGGATATGATAAAATAGTATCCTGTGTGGGGTGATTGTTGAGTTTTTTACTGCAGTGAGATTGGCCAGAGTTGGACTTGGGGTAATTGTGGCTTGCCACGATCCAGAAACGGGTGTTTTCTTATTCTATCTCCATTAAATTATACCTTCCCGAACGATGCAGACTCAAGGCATAGCTTTTTCCTTCAAACAGATACACCCCTGTAACTCTTCCGCTCACAGAATCAACCCGCCCCTCAATCCTACCGGCTTGACCCTTAGACGTAATAACGGTCAGATTTACCGTTGCATCCACCACCGCTTCACCAAATGCCACCTGCTGCTCGGGAATAAGTTTAAATGCAATACCCCGAACATCCCCTCGTCGGTAAGTGATACTGTTTTGAACAGATATCATGGAGCGCTTGAGATGACCGGTTTCACCCGTCCCTTCGGTAAGGACAAACCGCATAACGATACTCTCTTTAGCACTGTTTTGCGGAAACATTTTTTCTATCTCTGTTACAGCGCAAGGGTTAAACTGGTTGTCAACTCCATACCTTACACTCTCTGTCAATGTTTCATTTTCAAATGTCTCAAGAGTAAGGCTATGGATCGAGTTATCCGATGTAGTTGAAAAGACAAAGTCATCCCCGTTATCAAACAGGACCGTAAGGTAGCGCTGTTGTGCACTTGAGATGTAAGAGGCATCAAGAATGGCAAGTCTGTTTACATACTGTGATCGCTTGGAAAACAGATATGCACCGGAATCCGCAGTTCTGTACTCCTCTGTAACCACCACTCCCCCATCCAGCATCTGACGGCTTAGGCTGGTAAGATTATCGGAATCATGAATTATGAGTTCGGGCGATAGCGGGGATGTATACGAAACCAATTCCCCAGATGACAACCGAAATGAATAGACAGGCGTTCCGACTGAATCCAGATGCAGTGCCTCCAAACTACTGGACACATGAGGTTCAAGAACTATTAAGTGACCTGAATCATCAACCGACTGGTCCTGGTTATTGATGGTATCATGGCGGGTTACATACGTTGTATCATACACCCTCACCGTATCGTTTATATACGTAACGGTGGCATAATTGCGACTAAAGTAGACAGTATCACCAGCCTCGCTCAGCAGCGTATCCAGAGAGTCGGAATAGATAGTAATGCTGTCGTGAACAATAAATTCTTTACTCAAAACGATCGTATCGGTACGGGTAATAATCCGGTGCCCCTTCACTTCCCCATCACGATTTTCAGAATCATCAATCTGGGCACTGCTAAGAGTCTTTTTACTTAAAAGAACCTCAGCAAGATCGTTGTAAAGATACCTAGGATCAAGCTGTACTGTTCCGGTTACCAGATGTTTTTGGGGTTCCCATGCATCCAGAGAATCGATGGATCTAAAAATCGCAGAAGCAACAGCTTCCAGTTCCGGATTGCCGGTCTCTGTACCATCAGCGGTGGGCAAAGAGCAGCTTTTAAAGAATACTGCAGCTATGCTCAGTAGGAGAGCTGTCAGTAGCTTACAAGTAAACATCATTTAGTGCCCCTCTGATTTCCAATTGCCTCTGCAGAGAGAGGAAAGACCTGGAAATTAACCTGTACTACACTTAAATTCTCTTCCTCGGATTCGCTCATCTCGAGCAGTTCTTTTCTAAGCTTTTCAATTTTGTATATCATGGTATTGTAGGTCTTTTTGGAAACGGTCATTGTAAGGCTTGTAATATTTCTTTTGTCAGAAGGGAACCGCTCTATCGACTCTGCAGCAAGCCCCATCATCGATTTATGGTAGTTAGCCACCGCTACCGAACGAACGGTAGGCCCGGTACTCAGGCACATGGATGTTTTCACATAACAGTGGCCATCTCTCTTCTCAATATACCCAAGCCGCAACAGCAGTTCAACCGATTTTTGTGCTTCAACTGCTTTTATAGAAGGAATAACACTTGAGCCAAGCCTCGTGAAATCTCCACAGAAATCAACCGCACAAACAAGTTCCCGTATCACCGGGTGATACCACTGAGAATAGTATTCAAATTCCGACTTCTCAATTTTGCGGGGATCATTTTTTATTCTGTAGCGCATGACTTTGGAGAGATAAAGGTTTTTCTCTTCCAGTGTCCGGCTTTGATCCAAAAAAACCATGTTTTCGAAATAGTCTGTTTCACCCTTGTTGAGCCCCATAGCCTTGGAGAATTTATACACACTCTCCTTTGAAATATTTCTCTCACCGTCAATTACCAGCTTTAGGAAATTGGGAGATCTCAGACCAGCTTTCTGGGCAAAAAGTCTGTAGGAGTAAAAAGAGTGTTCACTTTTTTTCCAGGCAAAAAAATCCCTGAGATATTCTCTGTAGTTTATATATTCGAAGAGTGTTTTTTTCATTCCAGTTCATGTTTCTTTGTATAAATAAACGCTGTCAGTCATGTTATAAAGGTGAAATATGCATTATACAGATAAAAAGGAGTATGGCACAGAAGATTTGCAAAATCATTCTTCCGCCGCCATACTCCGCCCCCGCACGACACCACCAGACTTACCTGATCAACATTGGCAGATGCACTGTTCTCTGGTATAATCCAACCCTCATCCTCAACACATACCGCCTGTTATTAATCGTACTTCCGTCCAGATTCCATCTATGTACACCTTCCTTAGGCCCATACTCTGAGAGAACGGTTTTGGCAGCCAGACGACCGGAAAGGTCGTAAAGAGCAACTTCTATTGCACCGGTTCTCAATGATGCTGGGATATAAAAATTTATACCAGATCCTATGGTTTGAACTTTTATATCCTGTATAGTCGCAGAAACCTGCGGCCTTGCTATATTCGAAGAGAGAACGCCCGCTTCTATTAACTGATCAATTGAGATCGAATCCAAAGGAGAATGATAACTGTAATATGGTGCTGCCATCGCAGTGATCGACAATCTCACATTCACACCACCGGCATCGGAAGGTTCAGGGCTTTGAGCCATACTGTCATTCCACAACTCCATCCAGGGCTCAAGGGCAAGCAGACTGGTCCCTCTTGTAACAATGTGATACTCCTCACCAATAGCACGTATGGAAGCATCCGTGGTGTTCTGGGGCATGGTTGCGATCCATTCAGCTTTCCTGTAACCCCACTGCACTATTGAGCGATTTGTAGTGTTTGTGTATGGCTCTACATACGCACTGACATTCTTTACAAAAGGTAAACCATTATACTTACCCCTTATGGTGAAATCATATGTTTTTTCCCGTACAATTCTGTCCTTCTGTTTTGCAGCAATATGAATAGTGTAGGTGCTGTAATAGTCGTTATTGTAATAAGTGGAGTTGAAATCACCACCAACCATCGGGAAGATACGCATACCGTCAAAAGTTTGATATTGATAACTATTATTTACCGAAAAAACCACATCCTCAAGTCTTGCATCCGACTCTATTGACACTAATCTAAGGTCATTGTTGTTTTTAAAAAGAGGAGGCAACAATAATGGATTATCACTGTATCCATAATAGGTCATACCATACCTTAGAGAAGACAGCTTTTTACCACCTGTTTTTCTGGCTGTCTCATCGAGTTGCCATGAATCCGAGATAGTGAACAGATTCACCTCAACCCCGGAAATCAGGTTGTTGAGACTGTCTATTACATTGTCAAATTCGTTGTATCTGCCGTTGGGCTCTGAATAGGAGCTATTCCATTGAAGGTCGGAAATAAGGATCACCACTGCTTCGTTTCCGCCACCGGACAGTGCAGCTCTGAGAGTTGCTACTGGTGAATTACTCTCAGAGGCGGTATAATTGAGTATAGCCCTGTAGGCAAGGGAGAGATTCTCCTCTGTAGGGTAAACCGCTGTTGGAAACAGCGTACTCCTCCCGTCAAGAACAATATTGAACAACTGGTCAGATGAGACATATTGCTGCAGACTGAGTATTGCCAGTTTTTTTGCCCTGTCAAGGACATCTACCCCATTAGTGCTATCTGTAACGTCAAGCAAACCACTATCTATTGGCCTTACGTTCATGATGTTGTTGTATGACCACATTTTGTTTCGCAGATCCATTGCAATGATGCGGGTTTGGGGCTCAGGGCCAATCACGATATTATCCCTCGATAGATCCACCGTTAGTCCCATCACAGCCTTTTTTGCTACAGAATCAAATCCAGCCCATGCATAATAGCTCCCTGTGGGTGAGGTATTTGCGGTACTGATGATTCCCTGAGGTAATTGATGAGAACCATAAGCCAAGCGTGGCTGAGGCTCAGAACCCATAGGTTCACCAAGAGTAGCTATTAATGTAAGCGGATTGCCTTCAGAGAAAGCCCCGCTGCCCAGCCCATCCATGGTAAACGAGTACTCTTTCTGGTCCAAAGCACGGAAAGTTGCCCTTGTATAGAACGGTTTGATCCTCATCCAGTGTGAACTTAACGAAACCGGCAGCCGAGCCTCCAAACCATCGGTGCTGTCATTAAGGCTTAAAGTGTGCTGAAACTGTATGGATATTTTTCTGGAACTCCCTGTTTCTGCCGGAAAAATCCTCAGCCGGTACGCACCATTTCCGAACGTCTCAAGAAGTGCAGGGTCAAGCCTCTGCCCCACTATCGACTCATACTGTGAGGCCGCAAGAAAACGGTCCTGGATATATCCTCTCTCAGGCACTCCATCTATCCACAGATACAGCTCCTGAGCGACAAAATCGTTGGGCAGGTTAAAACGTGTGGAGATCTCTATTGAGTCATACTCCGCCTCAGGCGCACCTCCATAATAGTATCTGTTTACCGGCCTCAGAACAAGTGTGCAAACCGTTGTTACGATACCCCGGGAAACCGTTGATTCAATAAAAAGAGAGTCAACATCTGTTTGCATCCATCTGGCGTCTTTAACGGCATTGGATGAGAACGCATTGAGATCAATCTGGGAGTGTATTGAAACGGATAAAAGAAATAGCAGAAGTGTGCATCTACTAACTGTTTTCTTCATCGGTGCCCCATTGGTTAAATTTGGTGAAAATTGGTGTGTGTCTTTTGTTTAATATACAGACAATACTTTGTCGTGTCAACAGGGAAACCATTTCTTTGTATTCTGTTGTATTACTACCAATTATGTTTTTTCAGATAACTCTTTGATATATATATAGGTATAGTATTCTAATTTTTTAGAAATTACACAGGCTCCGATTTATGGTTCGCCTTAATGCCGGGGTGAAGAATGCTCTGTATTTTAATGCAGGCAACCTAAAACTATAACCGAAAACGTACGATTGTTGCAATGCCTCTGATTCATCTCACCATTTATGTGGTTCACTCCAAACCCCTCCGCAAAGAGCCCACCAGCCTCCCGATCTCCCTTTGGAGAATCCGGTTATCCATCTCGATACTTTCAATCCGGTCAAGGATCTCTGAGGCTTCATTCTCTGATCCAACCTTTCGGAGGCGGTTTACAAGATCTCGGTAATTTCTTGATTGATTTCCCATGTACTGAGCAACCCCCAGCATCCTGCGGTAGCTGGAACCCCTGAGAGTCAATGCACCCGATCTGGTTCGTTCAAATTTCACCTCGTTTGCAGAAACAGCATTGCCAATGGTTCTGAGTCGGATGAGGTTGCGGGAGAAGAATGACAAATCTGATTCATCAGATTTATAAAAATAGCGCTCTTCTCTTGAACGACTGTTTATCAACACATCCTCATACCCAGAAAAGAAACCAGATGTACAGGGTATTCCAAACTGATGAAGCAATTCACGGGTAAGATACCCGTGAAGACTCTTTCCATCACGGCTTCCAGTGTACTCTGCATTACCCTCCCCCACACTTGCGATCGTAATATCAAACACCTGCTCATAAGGGACCTGATCGAAACGTATCTGCGTTTTTGCCGTTGAATCTATACGACTATCTTCACCGACCATACCTACCAGATCATCTCTTGTAAGCTTTACTCTCAGCACTCCGTGCCACAAACCGTAATTGGTTCTGGATGCACTTGTCACATCAACATTGAATGGTCTGATTACGTCATCGGATGTACCGCTTTTTGCAAAATTACTCAACCTTAGACCATCGCTGGGAAGGCTCTCGGTATCTAGGCATACATCATACCACCCAAGGCGATCCGCAGGTGAAGACACCAACCGTTTATGGAGCGCCAGCGCCACTGGTCTAAGACTCTCCAGGGAGCTCAACAAATTCACATATTCCAGTGTATCGCTGAAAGCAACCGGCTGGCCGCCAAGCCATACATTTTTAATAAACAGACCGGGATGTTCGGATGGGTTGACAGGCAGCTTATTGTCATAAAGAACATTGAACAGATGCATCTGCTCAAAAAGAGAAAGTTCAAGGGTCCCCAGTGCCACTGAATAGATCTGGGACTGAGCGGTATTGGAATCAAACGGGGAATACACATCACCTGAAACCACACCCGCTATGGCCTTGTACAAATCTGCACCGGTAATGTATCTGTTTCTGAGCAATGATTGCGAATTAGTGCGCCGGAGCAACTCAACCACCCGAGCAGAATAGGGGTTGTTTCTGTTGTGGATTTCAGTATTCAGTCTGTAAATCGTCTCCACTGCAAGAATGTTGTTTGACCTGTAAAGATGGTTGAACATGAAATCAAAGCCCTCAAAACCTCTGTGGTGGTTATGAACCGTGTATCCGTTCTCATTGGCTGTATTGAGATAACGCATCCCGATTGGCGTACCGTCTTCCCCTGCTACAAAAGTACGTGCCCACGGGTACTCTTGGGATATTTCATGCTCATCAGTTGCAATCTCCGCTTCTTCATATATCCCCAGATCATACGCTAGGGCAAAAAGAATCGGTTTGGCCACACTCGAGCCGTTGGGGGTTCGGTTGCGCAAAAGGGATGTCAGCCTGCTGCCAAGACGATCCCGGGAGTAATAAGCAAGGAGCTGGCGGTTATCCGAATCCATAATTGCATAGGCAAAATATTGACCAGGCACCGTCAACTCCCCCCGCTTGTAATAAAAGACAGAACGCCGGACACTCCCCTGATCAGTCTTTCTATAACGGATATTGGTAACAACCGTATCGTTTTGCACAAGCTCAACAGCAGATCCTGACACCGGGTCAACAAAGATTGAATCGCCCGTTACTACAGAAATGTTTCGAACGGTATCCGGAGGAACCGTTTCGGTGTAAAGATCGGTTCCCTTGCTTCCAATCCTTATATCCGTGCGCACCGTGGTATCAGGTCCAAAACCCCTGGAGTGCACTAACTGTTCAAGTTTTTTTTGAAGCCGGTAGTCGATAGTGAGTGCAATTGTCAGATTACCGAATCTGCGGATCATACTCTCAGGATTGGCTATATCCATACCACCAAGCTCTCGTGTGTCCATGCCATTGTGGCGACAAATCTCACGCCAGTACTCATTTGCAAGGTCAAGCAGATGGCTGTTTTGTGATATCACCGGCCTAAAGGGCCTGAAGGTGAGATGATCAAGAGAGTCCTTTACCGATTCGACCAGCTCTGATTGCCAGCCAAAATGCCTCGAAAGCTCTGGAAGACTTGCTTTCACCTGACCGATAATCCGCTCCGGCAAATGCCTGTTCCACTTGACAAGCCTGGCCAGGTACAGGCTCTGAGCGGTGTTGATCTGCGATGGATGAACACCAAAAAGACCCTTGCTGATGTCATGATACCCTCGCATCCCCCTTCCCGCTGAAACACAATGGTTTATGTATACAGAAAGAATCTCCTCATCGCTGAATGTTCTCTTCAATGCCTCTGCAAGCTGTATCTCCCGCATTTTCCGTCTTATGCTCCGCTCAGTGTATGCATACCCCATCGTGTTGGTTCTGAGCATGAGGAATCGGGCCACTTGCATGTGTATGGTACTGGTGGCCCTTGGAAGCTGAAAACGCCGGGTTGAAAAACTGCGGTATAGTGCATCAACAACAGAACGAACCAGTGCATTATAATCGTAAGCCCGCTTACGGCTGTAAAAACGCTGATCCTCCGTTTTTATAAGGGACCTGATTAACAGTTCATTTACCTCGGATATATCAACACAAGTATGGGTTGTTCTGATTTCCGAAAGTGGTATGCCGTTGCGGTCTGTTATCCTTATTACCTTGTGGAAATCTCTTATGGTATTAAGCTCTGTTATGGCCCTCAGTGATGGAATCTCCACGGGGTTTCTCTGTGGCACGTCCACCTCAGCAACCACCTTTGAACTCTCCGGACCACTGTCTGAGAGAGAAATCGAAGACATTCGCTGATTAAGATTTATCTCCTGCCAGACAAAACCATAATCACTCGATAGTCTTCCCTGCTCCTCTAATGCGATGAGCCTGCTGGACCCCAGTGTTACAAACAGGTACAGAAAAAATCCTGTCATAAAGTACACTACCACTGGTGACAGCACAAAAAGGCCCACCAGTACTGCGAGCACTCTTTTCCATCGCAACACCGTTTTTTTCATCTCCATACCATCCTGAAATCAGCTTTTCCCAATAAAAATTACCTCATCCGGAACGGTTTTACAAATATTGCCCGGCAAAGCAAAAAGTTACTCTTTCAGTTGCCATTCCAACCTGTGTTGTTTATATTAATTACACGATTGCAGCTAACCAATACTATAAACTTCGCTTTCATTAAACGGTTAAGCAAAAGAAAGGCTTATTCATGAAGATCGTTAAGGCAATTTTTATTGTTACTGTAACAGCTCTCTCTGTTCAGTCCCGGGTCATCAAAAGCATCGACTTTTCCGGTGAATCTGTTGGACAATATAGCAGAAACCAGCTCAACAAACAATGGAACTCCCCATCATGGGAGAACGGTATCAGTGATGGAAGGGTTCATATTGTTAACGATCCTGCGGGAAAAAGGGGTAAAGTGATGCGGGTCCGCTATGATAGAAACGGTGTGGGACCCAGAGAGGGAGGAGCGCAATGGAAAATGGATTTGGGGAAAAGTTATGATACGTTGTATGTAAGTTACATGGTTATGATTCCCCAAGATTTTGATAGGGTAAAAGGAGGAAAGTTACCCGGGCTTGTAGGAGGTACTGCCCCTGTTGGTGGCGACAATGTTAACGGAAGAGATGGGTTTTCTGCAAGAATAATGTGGCGGGACTGCCCGACTGTCAAACAAGCTGCATTGACTCAGTATATCTACTATATGGAAAAAAAAGGCGACTGGGGTGAAGACTTCTACTGGGCACACCCTAACTACAATTGGGCTAGCCGCAGAAGGTTTCTTGCCAAAGGTAAATGGCACACTCTCAAAACAAGAATCATTATGAATACACCCGGGCAAAGAAATGGAAAAGTCACTTCCTGGCTTGACGGAACTCTGGCATTGGATACAACACTTATGCTCAGGGCCAGAAACGGCAATTTCGGTATCGACGAATTCTACTTCAGCACCTTTTACGGAGGGGGTACTAAAGAGTGGGCTCCATCAAAAAATGAATTTATCTACTTTGACCGCTTTATTTTTTCCACCAAGGATATTCCCGAGGAGGTTTCTGTATCCAGGGACCTGATGCACTCCAAGTCATCACAAAAAGCAGGGCATTTTCAGCTAAGCAGAAATGTCTCTGACCCCGGGGTCACTATCCGGCTCACCAGGGACATACCGGAATCTTCCCGACTCAGCATATTTACAAGTAAGGGAATGCTGGTGGAAAGTATCACATTACAACCATCTGAAAACATCACAAAAGTGGTAGGTTCCTCATACAGTTCAGGCACCTATTTCGCCGTACTTGAAGTTAATTCAGTGACAGCACAAAGCCGAATTTTTACTATTACCAGGTAATTTTTTCTCTCTATAGTCCTTGCTTTACTGACTATAGAGAGATACCGTTCACGTTATAACAATCAATACGACAGGTCTAACGACAATGCTCAAACAAAAAGCTGCAACTGACAGCGCTTTCATTACCTTCCTGTAAAAAGGTATTTAAAAAAACAGATATGCCCAGTTGCCTTTAAACAGACGATGTGATCTATTCTCTCAACGAAAATTACTCTTTTGTACAAATTAAACATTTGCTTCCAGCATTCTACTATCGGCAAAAAACAGGGATTTCACGAAAAAAACCGCCTTATGCTGAACAAAACCTTATATTATTTAATTGTAAAAGCAGCATGTGTTTTTCCTGTATTATATAACCGCAACTTACATTAAAAGGGGAACACCAGATGACCATAAAAAAAACTTCGAAACTATCTGCGTTTTTTACAATCCTACTTTTATCTTCCGTTTTCTCTCTTCAGGCTCAGGCAATTAACCTCAGAGGGAGAGTTCAAAACCAATCAGGCAACCCCGTTTCCGGTGCAGACGTTAGACTCTCTGAGCACACCCATATCAGCTCATCAACCAGTTCAAACGGATATTTTGAACTTAGTGGAGAGATAACCTCTGTCTTTGCACACAATATAACCAGGCCAACCCCCTCTGCCTCCCTTCACGGCACAGAACTGGAGATCGTATTGTCCAAGAAGTCGCCCGTTTCAATTACTGTATACAGTGTCGCAGGAAAAATGGTGTATGAATTCAACGCAGGAAAACTCAATGCTGGGTTTAATGTTGTCTCGCTGCCATTGAACAGATTCGGCGCTGGTGTATACATGATCGCCGTTAATCACGAAGAGAACAGAAGTCTTTTCAGATATGTCTCATCAGTGCAAAGCAGAGCTGCCATTACAGTATCCGGAGATAGTGCCTCATCAATGAAAATCGCTCAGGCAGCAGTGGATACTCTTTTGGTAACAGCCGATGGGTACCATTCACTATCTCACCCCATTGCTGCTTACCAACAAAACAATATCACGATAACTCTTGAAACAGTCAGTGAATCAAGACTGGAGAATATAACCAGAAGCTGTGATGGACGGATGCCATCTCCTGTGAGCGGAAACCAGAGCGGCTGGGCATCCCGGTACTGGGACTGCTGCAAACCTCATTGTTCATGGTCCGATCACACCCGTAAACTTGCTGCCACCTGCGATATCAATAATAACGAGATTACCACCGCAGGTACAACAAGCGGTTGTAGAAGCGGTGGCCAAGCCTACACCTGCTACAGCCATGTTCCATTTGCTGTATGTGAGAACCTGGCATATGGGTTTGCTGCAGTTCCCGCAGGAAGTGATGAGTGCGGCAAATGCTTTAAAATTCAGTTCGACGGGGGAAAGCATGGACCCCATGCAGCCCGGCACACCGAAAGAGCAATCGGGGGAAAGATGATGATCGTTATGGCGTCAAATATTGGTCATGACGTTGATGATGACACCGGTCAGTTTGATCTGATGATACCTGGAGGAGGCCTTGGTGCCTTTGAAGGGGGATGTGCTGTACAGTGGGGAGTAGACGCAGGAGAGGAGTCACTGGTCGGCAAAAGGTATGGTGGATTTGCTGGCTACTGTGAAGGCAAACTTGGACCATCAACAAACTGGCAGTTCACAATGAATGACATGAAAAACTGCGTAAGAAAAATGTGCAATACACTCTTTGATCCAGAGATCTACCCTGAAAGACGAGACCTGTGGGAAGGCTGTATCTGGTATGTTGACTGGATGCATGCTGCCAATAATCCGACATTTACCTATCAGGAAGTGCCGTGTCCACAGGAACTCATTGACCTTTATTATACATCGTTTTAGTGGTCCACCACCTCTTCTTGTCACCGCCCTCTGTGGAACAACTATTCCGCAGAGGGCCATGTACTAATAAGTGTTCTTAACCATCATTTTTTTCCCCGCCAGTCCCCTGAATTGTTAAGGTAAGAACGTAGCCCCCTTTTACCTGAGAACAAAAAATCACATAGTTTTTTCACCCTCTTTCCCCATAGATTTTTAATTCATCCTAATTTCCTTTTTAATTTCTAACAAACTGTTATATTTTAAATAATAACAATCATCAACACAGGACCTTTTATGCTCATATGGACCGTTTTTTTTATAATTGCCCTGATTTGTGTAATTATTCTCATGTTCTATCTGAATGTAGAACTCAACGAAATGGACAAAACGGTGAGTGAGTTAGCAAGCGATATCGAGAAATATTATGAAGACTGAAGAAGTGCTCCAACTGATCAATGCAGATGTCAGGGGATTAGACAAGTATCACCTCAAAAAACAGCTGGCAAATACCAAACTAAATCAAAACGAAAACCCCTGTGACTGGGATGAAGAGGTAAAGGAGATTGCAGCCTCTTTTTGTAAGAGTCGTCCCTGGAACAGGTACCCCAGTTTTATTCCCGAGAGGCTCAAGGAGAGCTTGGCCCGCTACACCGGCGTTGCACCCAAAAATATCATTGCCGGCAACGGTTCCAATGAGATGCTTCTCATTCTCTTGCTCTCTTTCGTAAATAAATCATCCTCTGCAGTTATCTGCACCCCGACGTTTACCGTATATAACCTGCTTGTAAGGGGGATTGGCGGAGACGTAAAAGTCGTTAACCTCAACGAGCAGCTTCAATACGATGTACCTGCTATTTGCAGTGCCGTTGAGGTGAACCCCAGCGCTGTTCTTATCCTCTGTTCACCAAATAATCCTACGGGCAGCACTCTTTCCAAACAACAGATTCTTGCTATTCTTGAAGTTCACCGTGGAATTCTCATTTTGGATCAGGCGTATATAGAATTTGGTGGCTACAATGCAGTGGAGCTTATTGATAAGTATCCAAATCTTATTATCACCCGAACCTTCTCCAAGGCACTTGGAGCTGCAGGATTGCGGGTTGGTTACATAATCGCTGCAGAGCAGGTCATAGCAGAGATCAACAAGATCAAACTCCCCTACAACATCAATTTCTTCTCCGAATATGTTGCAACACTGATTCTGGAAAACCGCACTAAAATCGATGCAGGCGTGGAGAAAACCTTAGCGCAGCGACAGGAAATGTTCCAATATCTAAGTCAACTTCCCTTCGATAACGTCTACCCCACCGATGCAAATTTCATTCTGGTAAGAACACCCAAAAAACAGCAGCTTTTTGACTATCTGGTAAGCAATGACATTCTGGTCCGTGATGTTTCCTCATACGATTTGCTGGAAAACTGTTTGCGGATAAGTATAGGTACCGTTGAAGAAAACAGCTGTCTCAGGACGCACCTAATGAATTTTTTTGAAAACCAGCAGTCGCTTTAGTTACTTTTTAATCTGACTGGAAAAAAGACAACAGTACTCTACTTTAAAAATCGAAACAAAGTACCATAAAGCACCGTACAAGGAGATCAAATGCGCCGTTCTGCACAGGTAAAACGCCAAACCAATGAAACCGATATTGTCGCAGACCTTACCATCGATGGAAAGGGCGAATCGGTAATAAACAGTGGTAATGGCTTCTTTGATCACATGCTGACACTTTTTTCAAAACATGGGCTCTTTGACCTTAAGATCTCCTGCTCGGGAGACACTCACATTGACTTCCACCACAGCGCCGAAGATATCGGAATATGCCTTGGAAAAGCGTTTAAGGATGCGCTGGAGGACTGCAAGGGCATTAAAAGGTACGGTACGTCCTATGTACCAATGGATGAATCGCTGGTACGGGTAGTTCTAGATATATCTGGGCGGCAGAATTTAGTCTACAATGTTGCTGTTCAGGACAGAACTATCGGCAATTTTGAGTGTGACCTTGTGGAGGACTTCCTGAAGTCTTTCACCGATCATTCCCGGTCCACTCTGCACGTCGACCTTATAAGGGGAAGAAACAACCACCACTCGATTGAGGCCGTATTCAAGGCTTTTGGCAAAGCTCTCTCAGAGGCATGCAGTATAAATGAGAAAGCATCAGAGGATATCCCGACCACAAAGGGAGTACTCTGAACGGATGATTCGCTTCGCACTGCCGATTCTCTTTTTTATCGCGATCTTTTTCTCTGCAGTAACCGCAGAAAACAGTACAGAGCACTCTCACCGCATTTTAGCTGATATTAAAACGCCACAGCAGTTGCTGTTCCCTCACCTCCCTTCTGAATATACCGTGGAACTGCAATTGTCTGGAATTATTGCAGAGGAGATGAAACTAGCTGCTACCCGGCTTGGTCTTGAAGAACCTCTTTACCAGGAAACGTTTGATGGTGAACTGTTCTCTGTTCTCTTAGCCAACGAAAATTATCCCCAAAACACCCGTGATCTTCTGCTGGGTATCCTCAACCCCGCCGAAATAATTGACATGTCTATCGAGGCGGTGTTACAGTATAAAAGTAACCATTTCATATCTGATCTGCACAAAAACACCACCATCTCTGTTCAGCGGTCAAACTATAACCAGCAACCAGTCTGGAACATCACCGTTACTCCTTCAAATAAACATTTTGGTTACTCATTCGAAGATATGGGTGCGGCCATAAAGGAGAGTTGGTTTGAGAGACTTGAGCTTACTGTAGACACCGCACTGAAGGTTATCTATACCATTGATGCTCTGCAAATTGAGCGAATCTACGGTTCAGCGCAGCAGGCAGCACCAGAAGTCAGTAACCGAACAATCAGATATGATTTTAAGTACCAGTTACAAAACCTGTCCCCACTCCCATCGGGATTTAACATAATAATCAACGGTGTACAGCTGCTCTCTATAAACGCAACATACAAAGAGTATGAACATTTTTCTCTTTTCAGTGAAAAAAAGGTGTGCAGTTTCAGAGGCAGGGAAAAAAAATGCCTCGTGGTTTCGTACGGTGATTACTCTTTTTCTGTTTCAAGGTCAAGCAGAGGCAGAAGAAACGTTTCGGGAAGCGGTGTTTCCACCCGCGACCTCTCCAGGGCAGCAAGTCTTTCTGCAAGGGCAACAGAACTTATGCGCAACGGAAATATTTCAGCTTCCAGACGCGTAATAAACATGTTGGTTGAAAGATACCCGCAAACCCCACAGGCAATTGAAGCTAAACGGATTTTGATGTCATTACCCCCGGGAGTCTATTAATTGGGAAAAATGATGGTCTTTTAACTGTTTATATTGTAATTTTAATACAATGGTAAATTTTGTAAATTAATCACTCGCTTATACTGCTTTTAAAGGTAAAGGAGGAACTATGTACAAAGGCAAGTTCCTGATTGCTGGGGTTGTTATCACAGCAGCACTTCTGGGATGTTCCAAAGACGAAGAACCGGTCCGGCAAACTACTCCGGCACCAAGCCTGGACCAGTCTTTCGAAACAGATGCAAAAGATGTGTTTGATGAATTTTTTGAAACAGAAGAAAAACCGGTT
Source organism: Chitinispirillum sp. (assembly GCA_007115975.1). GTDB lineage: Bacteria > Fibrobacterota > Chitinivibrionia > Chitinivibrionales > Chitinispirillaceae > Chitinispirillum. Next base: position 11,352 of record SKJJ01000097.1, on the reverse strand, counting down.
CGTGAAAGCCAACCGCAAACAACCAGACCCACCCCTCCCAGGGTCACTTTTACAGAGGGAGGCCGATATGTCACACAGGTTGCAACTGTTAAATCACTCACTGCTGCCAACAAGCTCTCTTCTGATCTGAACGATCTTGGGTTTCCTGCCTATGTAGCTAAAGTGGAAAACCCAAGTCCAAATCTCTATGGCACCTATTACAGAGTGAGGATCGGCGGTTTTACAGGTATTTCAATCGCCAGATCTTTTGGCGAAAACAGTCTGCAACCCCAGGGGTACGACTACTGGGTTGACAACAGAGCAAACGACAATGTGGGCATCAGTGGTTCCGGTTTCGGCCAAAGTCAGTCAAGCTGGGACACTCCTGCGAGAGCAGAACCACAGCAAGAGCCGGTAGACTCCCCTACCCCAAGGACTACAACGGCTTCACCACCAGCAGAACCTAAGCCAGTTTCTCAACCTCCACAGCAGGAGCAGGAGACGGTACCTTCTGCTGAAAATGATGACGACAACTGGGGTACTGATGACTGGGGTTCCGGCTGGTAGAGCTGCTTAAACATTTTTCAAAACAAGGTTTTGCCCGAAGTCGGGCAAAACTTTTTTTTTTACAAGGACTACTGATTGATGACAACCATATCTCTTCAAAATCTGGGTTGTAGTAAGAATGCTATCGATGGTGAGCGTATTCTTCACCTCTTTACTTCAAACGGTTTCACCCATACACAGGAGTGCAGTGATGCCGAAATAATCATTGTAAATACCTGTGCATTCATCAGGGAGGCACAGGAAGAGGCTATCGAGACCATTCTTTCCATGGCTTCCTACAAAACCAACGGGAAATGTTCAAAACTGATAGTGTGCGGCTGTTTCTCAGAACGCTTCCGGTCTCAGGCGCAGCAAAAGCTCCCCGAAGTTGATATCTGGACCGGAGTCAACGACTGGCAGACCGTACTCAAAGATATCGCCAAGAGCACATCAGTAACGCCATCATTTGAGCGCACCCTTTTTGAACCCATTGCAACGCAACATCTGAAAATTGCCGAAGGATGCTCTCATCACTGCACCTTCTGTGTTATCCCTTCTATTAGAGGCAGCCTTAAAAGCCGAACACCTGCGGATATTCTTGATGAAGCACAATGGCTGTACGATAAAGGGGCCCGTGAATTAATCCTTGTCGCTCAGGATACGACCCGCTACGGAAAAGATATCGGCGCATCACTTGTAAACTTACTGGAGAAACTGCTGGCCCAAACCCGATTCCCGTGGATCAGAATGATGTATCTGCATCCCAACTTTATTTCTGATGAGCTGCTTGAACTTGTCGCATCTGAAAAAAGAGTATGCTCCTACTTTGATATCCCACTCCAGCACATTGCGGATCCCATCCTCACAGCCATGAACCGCAAACCCCCTTCATCAAAAATCTACAGGCTTATTGAGAAAATAAGAACTAAAATTACCGATTCTGCAATACGAAGTTCGTTTATTATCGGATTTCCGGGTGAAACTGAAAGACACTTTTTTGAGCTCACGGAGTTCATTGAATTTGCACGGTTTGACAAACTCGGAGTTTTCCCCTTCTCCCCCGAAGAGGGAACTGAGGCGTATAACTTACGTCCAAGACCTGTCAACAAAACAGTCCAGAGGCGATGCGATGAGCTTATGACTATACAGAGGGAGATCAGCAGAGAAATCCTTGAGTCCCGCATTGGCTCCCAAATGGAGGTGATTATCGATCGGGTAAGCGATGATCATGATTTCAATTTTGAGGCAAGAACCCGTTTTGATGCTCCGGAAGTTGATGGCAGGGTTATGATCCGATCCGGCAATTTTTCCCCTGGAACCATTACAAAGGCCACAATTATTGGTGCATCCGATTACGACCTGTTTGCCGATGTATAAATGACCGATTGCTGTTTTGCATGCTCAAAAATTATTTTTCTCCCGCTACCCTGTGGCTCAAAGTTGCGAGCGTGAGGTGTTTAATCTTACCACTAAGCCAAGGAGTGAACAACTATGCCAACCTACGACTACAAATGTGATAAATGTGGCTTTGTGTTTGAGGAGTTCCAGAGTATAAATGCCCAGCCACTGAAAAAGTGTAAAAAAGAGAAGTGCGACGGAACGGTACAAAGACTCTTTTCCGCCGGAGCCGGTTTTTTATTTAAGGGCAGTGGGTTTTACATTACCGATTACCGTTCAGATTCATATAAAAAAAAGGCCAGTGCTGATAGTTCTGCAACGGGAAGCTCTGCAAAAACAGACAGCCCCTCCTCAAAATCATCAGATACCAAATCAACCTCCTCTTCGTCCTGAAGGAATACAGTAGAATATGTTTATTGATGAAGCAACGATAGAAGCAAAAGCAGGAGATGGGGGCAACGGTTGCCATTCATATGAAAAAATGAAATACAAACCAAAGGGACGTCCCGACGGGGGTAATGGTGGACGGGGTGGCAGCATAATCCTTATTGGCTCCTCAACGGTTCACACCCTTCAGGATGTCGCTTACCGACGCCATTACAAGGCTTCCCGCGGAGCCCATGGCAAGGGATCCAATAAGTTCGGCCGCAGCGGTGAAGATATCCTTATCAAAGTTCCTCTTGGAACCGTTGTATACAATAAAGAGACCAATGAGCCCATAGCTGACTGTCTGGAACAGAATCAAAAAGTCGTTGTAGCAAAGGCTGGTCGCGGAGGCAGAGGAAATGCTACTCTTGCAAACTTCAAAAACCCTAATCCTGAGCGCAGCGAAGAGGGGAAGCCGGGTGAAGAGAAGATCCTGAGACTTGAGCTGAAAGTACTGGCGGATGTGGGGCTGGTTGGCAGACCCAATGCAGGCAAATCGACCTTTATAACTTCGATATCCCATGCCAGACCTAAAATTGCAGACTATCCCTTTACAACCAAAGAACCTCACCTTGGAATAGTAAAACTGCCCTCAATTCATGAATCATTTGTCATGGCAGACATTCCCGGATTAATTGAAAATTGCCATGAAGGCAAGGGACTTGGTATCAAATTTCTCCGGCATATAGAGAGAACCAGAGTTCTTGCAATACTGGTTGAGGCTACTTGTGATGACCCGCTCGAAGAAGCTTCCATTCTGCTCAAAGAGCTTAACTTTTACAGTGAAGCGCTTGCGGAGAAACCAAAATGCTTTATTATGACCAAAATCGACCTGCTGCCAGAAGAAAAAAGGGGTAAGATTCCTGATGGATGGCTGTCGATATCCGCAGTAACCAGTGAAAACATTGACACTGTTATAAAAAAAATGTGGGAAATGCTCACTGTTTCAAGAAAATCAGAGAGCTGAATTGGTGTATTAACGGCATAAGTGATAAACCGTATTTTAACTGAGGTAAAGCCATGTATCCAAAATCCTTTTTGATCATGCTGATTGCGGCTGCAGCCCATTTTTCTCACGCTAATATACCTCCTTCTCAACCAACTCACTACTTTTTTACCCCCACTGCACATGTCAATCCTCCTGATCACTTTGTGGCTGGTCTCCATTAAATATCATACTCATTCCCCGGCAATCTTCAGCTTCAGGTTTCACTAGTGGATAATATCGGAAGAATAAATGCCGGAGGTAAGTTTGCCATTGCAGAAAACGTGTCTGTCGGAGCTGGCCTTGCTTACTCTTTAGGACACCTGGGAACAGGGAGGCACGGTATAAGACGAGGTTCAAACCCACGCCTTGGGCTGTTTGTTGCCTACGGAATTGTCCTAAACGAAGTTACCCAAGCAGTGGTTACTCCCCATACCCAAATCGGTGACCGGTTCTCCGCAGGGTGCGATTTTGGATTCCACGCCTGGGTTGTCGATATGTGGGCGGTCATGCTTGAAACAGGTACATCAATCGACTTTTCTGAGCATCGGGGACCACGACTCTACATCTTTGGTATCGGAGGTGTCAGGATCAATCCCCCCTCTATTCCATTTATGTATTTCGACTTCGGGATAAACTTAACTGAGTGGCCTCCCGGACACCGACCTCCAAGAGCCGGAGTGTTTCTTGATGCAACATTTACAATTATCACTATTTAGATAGCATGAGTGTTTACTCAATCGCAGGGACGTTCTTCTCCGCTCACCCTGAGCTTCTTGTGGCCACTGCTTATCACACTCTTTGTTCTGTCGGACTCCGGTGTAAGGCAAATGAACACTACCGATCAAAGAGGCTCTCATAAATTAACAAAATAACGATCGGTTCCAACTGAACAGATTCCAATTTTTATCCGACTGCTTCCTGGATTTAGAGGGCCTCTTCTGAAACCAGCGACTTTATCTTATCCGCCTTGGCCTTAATCCCAACCAACTGCTGCTCTGTTACGCTCTGCTCCCCATCACAGTGAGCATTTGCTGGGTCATTATGCGTCTCGATCAAAATCCCGTCAGCTCCTGCTGCAACCGAAGCCAGTGTAGCAGCTTCAACACTGGAGCGATAACCGGTAGAGTGTGATGGATCAAAGATAACCGGCAAATTAGATTCCCTTTTCAATACAGCAATAGCACCAATATCAGGTGTAAAACGCTGAAAACTATCCTCTTCAAATGTTCTTATTCCTCGTAAACAGAGAATTACATTGGAATTTCCGTTTGACACAATATACTCCGCAGCCAGCAGAAAATCTTTCAGAGTTGAGGAGTCACCCCGCTTGAGGAGTATTGGCTTATTATTATCTTTTGTAAGAATAGCAAGTTCCTGAAGAAAACCGTAGGATTTCATGTTACGTGCTCAGACCTGAATAATATCTGCATACTCAATCACATTCTCGAGTACACTTCTTTTCTCCAGCGTTCCGTCACCATTCATATGCCGGTGCAAACCGGTAGCTTCAGTTATTATCTTGAGTCCGTATGAATCTCTCACCCTTGCCAGAAGTTTAAGCCCCTCAAGGCCCATACCCTGAAAGCTGTACGGTGACGTCCTTGGTTTGTATGCCCCGCCTCTCATGATTGTTACACCAGCTTTTTTTATATATGATGCGATAGCCATAACCTGCTGTTCACTCTCAAGGGAGCACGGACCGGCCATCCAGGAAAGTTCGCGGCCTCCGATCTCAACATCTCCTGCTATGGCTATTTTTGATGCAGCAGAGTACTCCCTTGAAACCAGCTTGTACGGCTTTGAAATTCTTATAACCTTATCAACGCCATCAAGTTCCCCAAAGTAACTCTCCTCAACTCCGGAGAGATCCCCCAGTACCCCAACAACGTCAATTCCGGTTGAGCCATGAATTATCTCATAATTAAAGCCTATATCGCTAATTCTTTCAAGGACCTTTTGTTGCTGCTCCTCAGTAGCACTTTTCTTCATGTGAATTATCATAAGTATTCTCCGTGGCAGAAGACTGCAGGCGCAAGGAGAACCCTGGCCTGCCCTCAGACTCATATTTTTAATATAAATTACGGACACCTATTTCTTTTCTTTTCCAAATCGTTCCAAAACACCTTTTCTATTCTGGAGATCATTAACTGGCAAAACATATCTTTGTGTTAATAGACTTTTATCGATCTTCACAATACTCATTGTCTCAGGAGACCTATACAAAAATGGTACACCAATCTCTATTTTTCACACTTATCTTTGTCGCAGTAGTATTCGCAAAAGAGTTGACTGATCCGATCAAAATAAACCCCGTACCAGACAGTATCACAACAGAGATAAGACCCAGCAGGCCCAGATCATTTTTTATAGGAACAGTAGTTGATTCATCAGAACATGCCCAGACAGCCGTACTGGGTTACACACGTACCAGTCGCCGTACTCAATCCCCCCTTGTTGCATCCCCCGATCCGGCGGTGGCACTAAAGCGCTCCCTTGGCGCTATTTTTGACTCACAGGGTTTATTGGTGGACAATGAGGGAGATGTAGATTTCATTCTCAATGCCACCATTGTGGCTATAAGAATGGAGGAGGAATCGCGGTTTCTGCACCAGAAAATGCGATGCTTTATCATTATCGAAATCAGAATAATGAGTGCAGCAGATAGAAAAAACACAACAACATTCATTGTTGAGACCGAAAATGAACGTACTGCAGTAAATACCACCTATCAGGCTGAATCGGTACTACAGGACGCTTTTCGGGGGGTAATCAAACAGATCCTGAAAAAAGCGACTACGCTCTGAAAAAAGAAGGGGTCCATATCTCTTATTGGACCCCTTCTTTACATTGACCATTTTTTTCTCCTGATTTTTTACTGTCGGCCCAATCACTACTGATTTCTGTACATATTCAGACGTTTACTTCTGGAAGAGTGCTTCAGCCGCTTCAATGCCTTCTCCTTTATCTGTCGTACCCGTTCCCGTGTAAGGTTAAATCGTTGTCCGATCTCCTCAAGAGTATGGGCGATATCCTCTCCAATACCAAAATAGAGCTTGACAACCTCCTTCTCTCTCTCTGAGAGGGTATCCAGCGTCTTTTCGATCTCCTCCTGAAGAGAAATATCCATCACGCCATCATCTGGACGGGACTGTTCTTTATCCTGAAGGACATCCATCAGTTTGGAATCCTCCCCCTGCAGCAGAGGTGCATCAAGAGACATGTGGCTGTTACCAATTTTTATGGTCTCCTGGACCTCGCTTTCCTCAATCGACAGATCCTGAGCAATCTCCTTGACATTGGGTGCCCTGCGATACTTCTGCTCAAGACGCCCCTGAGCCTTACCAATTTTATGTATCGCGCCAACTCTGTTGAGCGGAAGTTTTATGATACGTGACTGCTCAGCCAGTGCCTGTAGAATCGCCTGTCGGATCCACCACACCGCATAAGAGATAAATTTAAAGTTTTTCTTCTCATCAAACCGTTTGGCAGCACGTATTAACCCCAGATTACCTTCATTAATCAGATCACTCAGTGGCAAGCCCTGATTTTGATAATTTCTGGATACACTGACAACGAATCGTAAATTTGCTTTAACCAGCTCTTCTAGAGCCTTACGGTCTCCTTTGCGAATTCGTACAGCAAGAACGGCCTCTTCCTCAAGTTTCAATGACTTGTTTTTGCTGATCTCTTTGAGGTAAAGAGCAAGCGAGCCTTCTTCTGTTATGAATCTGCCGTCATTTTGTGGTGCCATATTATCAATGCTTCCTTATAAAATCTTGATTATTTAATATATACCCTGCCTGATCTTATTTCCAACAACAAGCGCTTACATAATATATTTTTACTCTTTATGTTTCCAAATCGCCACGAAATACTCGCCAATTTTAAAAACCCGGTATACAAAGACCATCCATCTTTGCCGGGGCTAAAGACATTTTGTTGTCTTGAGAGCTGGAATGATACGCCTGCAGTGGAACTTTCAAGATTAAAAATTGAGATTCACTCCTTGGACTACCTTATACTCCCAACTGCAACCGCTAACAATCATACCACTTTTCCAATTAAATTTCAACAAGATTGTTACAGATTGTGGTACCAGGTTGAAGGTAACGGTATTCTCCAGAATGTCACCCGTAACAGCTTCGGAACTGCCCGACCAGGACTTCTGGGAGTGATGGAGAAAGGTGAACGCCACAGCTATCTGCACCAAAAAGGTAACTTTGAGTGTTTTCAGGTTCTTTTTAGCCTCAGCCCCTCCCAGAAGGCAAAGTGCTTCTGGAATACCGAAATTGAGGGAAAACTCAACCTCGATGATGCCTACAGAACCTACTTCGAAAACCTGATTTTCGATCTCTTACTGGTAATCTCGACCGGTAGAGAAATTCTGGGTCTGGCAAGCATATCCCGGCTTCTTGAAATACTTGTTGTGTTGTTTAAGAAAAACCTCCTTCTCATTGAGCAGACACAGTTCCCCAAAAACAAGGCTAAAAGTTTTGTCGCAAAAGCCAAAAACTTCATGAATTCCAATTATAACTCCATGAAACACCAGGATGAGCTGGAAAAAGAGTGCGGCGTCGATATAAACTATCTCAACATTATCTTCAAAAAAGAGACCGGCAACACACTTTATCAGTATATGAAAAAGGTGCGCATGGAATACGCAAAACACTACCTTGAAACAAGCCAGATCCATATCAGTGATATAGCTGCAAAAATCGGCTACCCAAACAGCAACTCTTTTACCCGTGCTTTCAAAAAGGTGTGCGGAGTAACCCCACAGGATTACAGAGACACATCCCAGAGCAAACCACAACAAATTTCTTTCTAAACATACGGAGTACAGTTCATGGAATTTATAGTCAGTAAATTTGGCGGCAGTTCAGTTGCTACCAGTGAAAAACTCAAACAGATTGTTCACATTCTTGGTCTTAATTCTCAGCGCCGCTGTGTCGTTCTCTCCGCACCGGGGAAAAGTGAAACTTTCAGCGTAAAGGTTACAGATCTTCTAATTGAGATCACCAACACTGCTCTCAGTGGCAAAAAAACTGACGCAACCCTCCAGGAGATTAAAAACCGATACTTAAATATTTACGAACCCCTCGGTATCTCCCGAGGCCGTCTGGATGAAGTGCTGGAGAAGCTGGATCAGCGGCTCCTGGCCCCAAAAGACAATCCTGAAAAATTCCGGGATCTGATCGTAGCCTCTGGTGAAGATATCCACAACCAGCTGTTTGCCGACTATCTCAACACCACAGGTATTAAAGCGACCTACATCTCTCCAAAAGATGCTGGATTGATCGTTACCCCCGATTTCGGTGATGCTCAGCCCATAGAGGAGGTGGAGATGAAGATGGCATCGCTCAAAAAGATCTGCGCCGAACAGGTTGTTGTTTTCCCAGGATTCTTCGGCTATACCGCGGAGGGTGATATTGCTACTTTCAGCAGAGGTGGAAGTGACCTTACCGGTGCAATCGTTGCCGAGGCTATCGATGCTGCTGAGTATGAGAACTGGTCGGATGTGGATGGGATATTCAGTGCTCACCCAAAAATGGTAGAAAATCCTGCACAGATCACCGCTCTGACTTACAAGGAGATGAGAGAACTCTCTTATATCGGTTTCAATGTGCTGCACGAAGAGGCTGTCAAGCCGATAATGCGTAAAAAAATACCAATCAGACTCAGAAACACCAACAACACCGATAACCCTGGAACACTTATCGCCTATGAACGACTCCCTGATGAGCGGGATGTCATTGGTGTGGCTTCCGGAGGCGGGTACTGCAGCTTTACCCTGCAGAAATTTCTAATGAACCGTGAAAAGGGCTTTGGCAGAAAAATCCTTTCCATTCTTGAGAATATGGACCTCTCTTATGAACACTGCCCCTCTGGAGTCGACAATATCTCAGTCATCCTCGAACAGGATCAGCTCAAGCCCGAAACGGTCAATCAGATCATCAGAAAAATCGGTGATGAGCTTACGCCAGATGAGATCAAAACAGAGTTTGGCATTGCTCTTGTTTCAGTTGTCGGTGAAGGGCTGCTGCATAAAGTCGGGGTTCTGGCCCAGGCCGCAAACGCCCTCGCAAAGGCGGGTGTAAACATTAAAATGGTCAACCAGGGAAGCAGCGAAATCAGTATCATCTTTGGTATCGATGCATCTGATGAGAAAAAGGCGGTGAATGCGCTGTATAAAGAGCTGTTTTGAGACAGCGAAAAACGAAACGGAAACAGAAGCGTCCCGGGTAAGAAACCCGGGACTGCGTTGCCCCTTTGGGATAAAAAGATGAATTCTGTGTATTCAAATAGCGACTCGCAGCGAATCAAGCCCCGGCGCAGCGCCTGCTTTAACGGTGGTACAATTCTCTACCGTAACCAGCAGAATTTCATAGCCCTCCTTCGTCTGCCCCAGGCTTACCATTTGAGCGAATTCCTGCCACTTATATGCTTTGCCTCGTTTGGTTGACAGAAAAGAGTCGGGCTTTTTCCACCACACACTCAGTTTGTTTCTAGTAGTGTCCTCATAGTGTTTTTTCTTTTAGTCCGTTTTCCCTTTCGGAACCCCTTATATAATTGTATAAGGCTCTTTGGTATTCTTGTCCTTGTTTTACTGTCAAAGTAATGACTTGTCTTGTTTTAAGACAATTCGTTTCAACCCTTTTGTTAAGCTGTAATTCTCCTGAACACAATCTACTAAAAAGACCAATGGTACAAAGGAAATTCTTTACTTTTTGGTGAACGGTGCGGAGAAGGTCTAAAAACAACCAAAATAGGTTGACCCACTCATAGGGGAATAACGTCTTATACCGTTTGTCCCCGTAATTGATTGTTATCTGACTTCTTTGTATTTTGGTTAAGAACATGATTTGCAGTAGACATGTATTTAAAAAGAGTACTTTTTAATCATAAGGGGTCAACTATGAGCGTTAAAAAATTAGTACTTAAAAGTGGTTACCAAATCCCTCTCCTCGGCTTTGGCACCTACCGTCTTACCGGAAAAGAGTGCACCAGAGCAGTAAGTGAAGCACTGAATACCGGTTACGTTCATATCGACACAGCCGTTGCATACGATAACGAAGAAGCCGTGGCGCACGGAATTGATGATTCAGGGGTAAACAGGTCGAATATTTTTATCACTACAAAAATAAGCAGAGTCGGTTTACAATACGGCAAGGTGATCGAACAGTGTAAGAGCTCTCTGGAAAAACTTCAAACCGATTACATCGACCTTCTTCTCATTCACTGGCCCAACAGCTCCATTCCTATCGGAGAAACTCTGGATGCACTCCATGATCTTACCGAACAAAAAATGATACGAAGCGCAGGCGTCAGCAATTTTACTATTAAACACCTCAAGGAGGCACTTGCACTGAATAAGCTGCCAATCTGCAATAATCAGGTGGAATATCATCCTCTGCTAAATCAAAGAGAACTGTATGAATATTGCGGACAACAGAAAATTGTCCTCACCGCTTACTCCCCCATTGCCAGAGGAAAGGTCAGTCATCATCAGGTGATTCAAAACCTTGCAGAGCGTAAAGATATCAGTGCCCAGCAACTCTCCTTAGCCTGGCTTATGCAAAAACAGATAGTTTCAATCCCCAAGGCATCAACACCTGAACATATAAATGAGAACTATCAATCTCAGTTTATCGACTTAACTCCCGAAGAGATGTCCCTAATGGAGGAGTGCAACAGGGATGAACGTCTGGTTAATCCTCCATGGGCAGAGTTTTAGTTTGTACTGACAAAGAGAATCCCGGAAACAGAAAACACTGCGACTGCTCCCGAAAACGGGAGCACTCTGTTTGAGCAGCAGTGGTGGTTTCAGCGGTGTAAGTTGGTACCGCATTAATCACTATACATGTAAACATATTGGTAGCGTAACAAACAGGTAACCTAAAGCAGAAGCCTCATTTACTTAATTTAGTTTGCCTATTTCAATATAGTTTTGATTAATGTACTGATTCCAGTTTTTCTACCGACCTTTTTCATTTCTGTTAACCTTCCTGTGTTAT
>SKJJ01000147.1 GCA_007115975.1 Chitinispirillum sp. | reverse complement strand
TCTGCCCTACAGGGAACTAAACCAGCTTCTAAAGGTAGAGATCACCGACATGCAGGGTAATCCAATAAGCGGTGGATTAGCAGTTGGCCGACCGGTTCAGTTGAAAATGAAAGGGGTGGTGATTGATGATTTTGGTAACGAGTTCGATTTCTCTCATACCATCAACTCACAACTCAGCGGCCAAGATATAAGTGTACAGCTTGGCTCCGGAGCAACTTTATATGACGCAAGCAATCCGCCCAATTACCAGCCACTTGAAATCAGTAGTATACCAAAAAGCTCAGGATCACAGGATACGATACGTTTTACCACAATCCCCCCAGGTGCTGAGTATGTAATCGGTACTGCCGTGTGGACCAACCCTAATGACCCAAGTGATGTTCGTGCTTTTTATGGTATCTCTGCACCCATAACACTCTTGCCCGGTGACCCGGTCAGGGTTGAATTCAATGACCCTCCCAGTATCAGAATAACCGCAGTTCCTACAACTATCGATGTTGGGTTTGAGCATGAAGTGAGTCTCTCTGTTCTGGATGAATTTGGAAACCGAGTTGCTGAAGGCACCCCCGTAATTATTGAGAGTTTACAAGAGAATGTCGGAAACATTATTCATCCGCAGACCGAAACATCAGATTCCCTCGGAAGAGTTCGCTTTAAAGCCCAGGTAACCGGGGGGCAGACAGGCGACGATTTCCGTGTAAGAGCTCTTATTCCCGGCGTAGAACATTCTCAGGACACGGCAGCATTCCGTGTGGGAAGAGAACGTGAGCGACTGGTTATCTTTTATGGTGATACACCTGATTACCAGAATTACCCCACAGGAGAGATTAGAAGAGTTGTGGACCAGAGAGTTCCGGTGGTCATTGAAGCTCACCCTGGAAACAGATTTCAAATCATTGACACTTCGAACACAGAGATTACATTCACTCTCAGCCACGAAAGTCTGGTATTATATGCTGAGGAAACATCCGATCAACCCATTACCAGCGCAGAGCTTGTTAATGGAAGAGTCCGGGTCTGGATAACAGCAGAAGGTCCTGTCACAGGCGGCACAATTGAGGTTAAACCCACCGTGGATCTCAGAATTCTTGGTTCTCTAAGAAGAAACATCTTCTTTACTGCTCCACAAAGACGCATTGAACATGGTGCTGTTTTTGCCGATAATGGTGACGGAAGCCTAAACCGCATGGTGATCCACTACCGCGAAGTGCTTAGCGCTAAACCGGACTCAATTGGCCTTCGGTGGCCACAAGAGACTGGCGGTCACTACAGAGTAGCGAAAGGAGACCAGATCACCTGGGATCCAGCCAATCCAACGCCGGTTACGGTCACTTTTTCTGAGCCCTTTCCCGAAGGCATTACAGGATTATCCGGTTCTCCGGAGCTTGGCACTCACTACTATAGCATTGGCGGTGCACCCGAAAGATTCAATATTGTGGACAGCATCGGACCACTTATTACCTCTGCAAGATTAACCGAACGACTGGAACCGGGAACAGATACGATCATTGTAACATTCTCAGAAGGAGTCAGTCTTGGGTCACTTGAAGGGCAAACGCTGTTACTTAGAAAATCAGGGGCTGCTTCCGAGACACCACTTACCGTAACGGGGGCTCAGCTTGTAGATGAGAACTGGGTAAGGTTGATAATTGAAGACGCCGGGGCGAATGCTCCTGCAGAAGGAGACTCCATACGATTCAACCCTGCTGCCACCATTGTTGATAACAAAGACGCAGCTGCACACATCAACAACAGGGCAGTTGCACTGAGCCTTCTGTCCATACCGCCAACAATTACCTCTGCATTTTACTATGATCGCACTGCAGACGGAATGGTCGATCAGGCAGTTCTGCATCTCAACAAAAACGAGAGAATTGATGGGCTTACGGTCTCCTTTATGTGGCAACCTGCTGCACCAATACATGAAACTGCCGAACTTTCCGGTGAGCGGCTCTCTTACGGTGAAGACAGTTCGGTTATCGTTGTTGATATCAGAGACGCGTTTGTCCCGGGTATTGCCAATCAGACCTCGGTTAACATGGAAGTAACAATGGCCGGGATTGCCTTTGAAGGAACCGTTAGGGCAATAGTGCGGGACGGGGCTGCCCCCATAATCACTGATGCAGAATATGAGTTTGGCATTGGTGAAAATCGCGTTGATACCATGACAATAACATTCAGTGAAATGGTTGAGTTAGATTCCATGCTGCAACCATCTATTGTCTTCAGCAGAGAAGGGACCGATTTTTATAACCCTCTTGAGGTTCTGGACCAGAATGGCCCCATCGTCAGATACCTCATACATACTGCAAATCCTGCATACCAGATCCCCGCAGCCAATGATGCTGTATTCATTAACCCGGGTGCAAAGGTGATGGATATCACTGCGCAGAAAAATCAGCAGATCAATCCAAACAACAAAAGAGTACCGCTTCAAATTGTGGATGCTCCGACTACATTCTCAACTGTTTTAGGACCTAATCCATATCGTTACTCCGAGAATCAGCAGTTCAAATTGGATATTGTGGCAGACAACACACTTACATTTGGCAATATGAACTTCAACGTCGAACTGAGTGTTTATGACAATATGGGAAATATTATCTATACTCTTGCCGAGGATGATCTGCACAAACTTCAAGACCGATTTGCAGTCACTTGGAATGTAAGAAACAGAAACAGCAGATCGCTATCCACCGGAACATATCTGATTATTGTCAGCGTTACCAATTCGGAGGATGGTGAAGTTATGCTCTCAGAACGGAGAAAGTTAAGTATCGTAAAATAGTCGTATTACCACGCCAAAGTTATCCATAAGAGCACCCCGTTTTTTTACCGTGGTGCTCTTACCATTGTGGTTGCAAAAAAGACACCTGAAGCCAGCTCTGATCCGAACACCCTCAACTCAAATCACCAGCTCTTTTAAATAAAGGTTCACCTGAATTATTTTAACGATTATATGACTTTTTCAGACTAGAGGGGATCTTAGAGTGAACTGTAAAAAATGCGGAACCCCACTACCATCAGCCTCAAACTCATGCAGCGTGTGCGGCTGCATTTCCCTGACTGGGGACTATGGTACCCCCCAGGCGCAAGAGCCGCTTAAAGTTATTATCGAAAATATTACGGCAATTCTGATCAGCCCCAAAGATTTCTTTATGCGTATACGGGAACAATCCAAGAAAAGCACCTCCCAGGCCCTTGTTTTTGCTCTTTTTTGTGCTGGAATTGCCATAAGCGCCGAGTTACTTTGGTCATATCTTATTCCTACAGACCACACACATTTAAGCCCTATTGCCCAACAGAGCCCTCTCCGTTGGTCCAATCTCATCTACTCCCCTCTCACTCTTCTATTTAAGCTTTTTTTTCTGGCACTTTTTGTCTATGGCATGGCTGCTGTTTTTCGCATAAAGAGGGGAAATTTCGCCCAAAGCCTTCAACTTTGTGCCTACTGTCAGGTTGCATTTCTGTTTACACTCATACCTGTTGCAGGTGAATTTGTCAGCACTGTTCTTTGGGTTGTTCTTTTTGTAATTGGCATTAGTACTGTATATCGCATCTCTGTTGGTAAAACAGTACTCATTATCTTTTCACCCGTTATGGTTCTGTTATTTATAGCACTTATTCTATTTTCACTGACCCTTTTCAGCGGCTTCTCAACACACTCACTCTTTGAGCATTTATTGCGTTTTTCGCAAACTGCTCTTGACTTCATGCCAGAATAAACGTATCATTTGGATAGCAAGGAACTGTACTATGGCAAAAAAAATTAATATGCTTCTAGATGTGGATGTACCCATAAAGGTCCAACTGGGCAATACATCCATGAGTATAAGAGAACTGCTGGATCTCAAAAAGGGGAGCCTGGTCAAACTCGACCGAATGGCTGGTGAGCCCATTGATGTCTATATAAGTAACAAAATGCTTGCAAAGGGCGAAGTAACCGTTGCGAATGACAGGCTATCTGTACGCATAAGCCAGCTGTACGGCGCCAAGGAGAAATTTAAACATCTCTGATAAGCTACTGCAGCAATCTATTCTCTAAACCACTATTGCAACTCTACAATTTCAATCCAAGATTGACCCTCACAGCAGAGACATCGAGTCGGTCAAAACGAAATGCATAATCCAGGTAATAATTCCTGTATCTAATCCCGGCACCCAGTGTTGGCACTCTATCGCAAACCCCAACCCTGAAACTTACTGCATCCCAAAACTCCCCCTCCAACCCCATATGGTAGCTTGTCTCATACTCCCGGTGTATAGATGCAGATACTGTCCAGTCAGCCCCGGCAAGTCCGGTTAAATCCGTGTAGCTTAATCCATACATCTGGACTGTATGCACAGGCTCTCTGTACTCTCTCTGCCCCGAACCGTCATCAGAATGGGTCCATACCACATGAGAAGGGACAACATTCCTCCAGGATAAGCCAAGTGTAAGATGTCTCGACACTTCCCTGTTCCCAAAATCATAATCAAGACCAACCCTTGCAACCAAGCCTAAATCAAGAGTGGCATTCATCCCCAAACGGACCTTTTCATCAATGTGCGTGGTCTGCCACAACCCCCTGAAGCTAACTCCTGCACCAATATCAGCGGTACGCGGAAGAGCTGCACCAACAGCTCTTGGCAGAGAGATCGAAAACAAGCGGGCAAGTGAAAGTACAAGAATATTATTGGCATTATAGAAATAACCATCCGCACTCCCGTCACTGCGAAGATCGGGATTATGAAGCCGCTCCAGATAAGTGCCGCTCAAAGAGTCCCATGCAGTAATAAGTCCACTGTAATAGGGGATCCAAATAGCCGAAACAGCCATGGAATTTTGTATGGGAAGGTGAAAAGCTACCACCCCGTGATGCGCCAGCCCCAAAAAAAGGTTGGCATACTCCACAGATATCTCTGTGTCACTAAGCATGGATGCAGCAGCCGGATTCCAGTATGATGAGGTGGCTTTTAGAGGAAGAGATACCCCGGTGTTACCCATGGCTGCAATATTGGCTCCTACCGGTAGATTGGCAACCTCTCCAGCATACCTAATCTCATCTGCAGTCAAATAAGCCATCTGCCCTATAATAACAAGTAGCAGCAGAAGTAGTTTTCTCCCATCCAAGCCAGTGCTCACGCCCAAATCACTCTCCCAAAACTGTAACGGAACTTTGCCGGTGTCCTCGGGGACCATCGAATTCACAGAAATAGACTGATTGCCAGGTACCAAGAACAAGCTTGCCATCCTGAATGGGCACCTGGCAGCTGAATCCCACCAGTGATGCTTTTATGTGACTGTCGCTGTTTCCTTCCCCATGGCGAAAAGCAGCATCACGATCAACAATTTTATTGAGCTTATAAAAAAAATCTCTCCCTACATCCGGATCAGCATTCTCGTTTATTGTAATAGCAGCAGTTGTATGAAGACTTGACACAATACAAATACCACTGCGAACGCCACTTGAATCAACCACTCCCTGTACAGAAGAGGTTATATCTGCCCACTCTGTACGCGATTTTGTCATAACAGAGATCTCTTCATATTTTACCATCACTGCCTCCATAAACGTTGGATATACAACAGTACACACTCTATAATGATACACTTAAAAAGAGCTGTTTGGTGCAAAAAAAATCAAAAGATAGAGGTGTATGCACCTGATTGGTGCCTATATCTTCTGCCAGCTTACACTGAGTCCCGACGTAAAGTCGGGATTCCTATCGGCTGTATCGAAGTGTTCCTACATTTTTATCAGTTATGGGGAACACTTCAACTGCCCCGATTCGGAAATCGGGACGCTCAGTGTGAGCGGACATATACCAATAATCTGCACGCCCATAAAAAGGTATTCAGTCCACGATGACGTCTGAGGACAGTATAAAAGCAAGAGGATTGACAGGACGATCGTTTTTATGCACTTCGTAGTGAAGATGAGGACCGGTGCTTAAACCGGTAGTACCTATATAACCTATGAGCTGCCCGCGTTTTACAGCCTGACCAGGACTAACAGTGTACTTGTGAAGATGGGCATATAGGGTGGTAAATTCACCGCCATTATGACTTATAATAACAGTTCTTCCGAAATGGTTTCTGTAATTTGCAGAGCGAACAATTCCATTTGCTGTTGCAAAAACCGGCGTCCAGGTTTTATTGGCAATATCGATACCACGGTGAAACACTCTGTACCCGATCACCGGATGTACTCTGTAGCCATATGTTGAGGTCAGTCGCCCAAATGTGGGCCATATTGCAGGCCGTTGTTCCCAGCGACTGTGCTTGCTTTTGATATTGTCGACCATCTGTTTGAAGGTCAATTCCTGAAGTCCGCCACGGCGAAGCAGTGCTGATACATCCTCTCTCAAACTCACTGATTGCAAGACAACATCATCAAGCATATAAGCGGAGATCAAATCATCTTTTGTAGGCAACCCACCTACACCCGCTTTCCGAACATCATCACTTATCAGGTCTAACCCGTATTTGGTTCTGGCAATGTTCTCATAAGTCACAACAGACTCCATTCTCTGCGACTCTTTAAGAATATCCTTTTCAAGAAATGCCATCTTGTTCAGCAACTTTTTGTTCTCACGCTGCTGCTCAAAAACACCTACTTTTGCTGCACCATACGATGAGCCAAGATAAACCAGACGTCCAAAACCCAAGAGTCCCACAAGAGCCAATAGCATTGTTACTATAAAAAAGTGTGACGATACAGCGACCTGCCTCACCCTTGAGCGAGACTCTGATGCTGCAAGTACAATTTTCCATTTACCATGTTTCATATATTTAGACCTGTGTTATTTGCTATCTCTTGCTGTTTTAATTGTAACACAAAAAACCTATATAGCCAAGCACATTTTAACTAAGTCACTGATTCAGGTTAATATATATATTACACCAACCAATAGAAATGATTTTCGAGCAATGCCTCTTTTCATTCCAAACCGTTTTAAGGACGGATTTTTCCAAAAACAAACTTAATAATATCCATCTTATCCACAATCCCCTTTTGTTGCCCATCGGTACCAATACAAACTGAAAATCTTGGGAAGTCCTGATCAATAATATTGACAAACTGTAGAAGCGTCAATGACGCATCACATTGAGGCATTTTTTTTGTAACTGAAACGACCAGTGCATCAGTGTGTGCAGTGGCAATTTCCAATAAGCTTGTATACCCCTCGGGTGTACCACTTTCATTGTTGAAAACAACAATCTCTTCATCATGTCCCAATGCAGAGATCGCCTCCGCAACCGTTTGTGACTCCTCTAGACAGCATTTATCTTTTCGCCACTCCTGGAAACCCACAGCCACATCCACCACGGTCAACTCCCTGAGTTTCAGAATATTTTTTATCAATGCATCTGCACTACCAATAAGTGTGCCACGCCTTGCTCCTTCCCCTGCAATCAATACCATCTCTTCTCTGACCTTGAAACTATATGAGCCTTCACCAGAAAGATTGATTTTTTTAACTAACCCGACAAGAGATGAAAACAGAGCGGAGAACGGCAAAACCACAATGTAAAAAAGGGATAAAAGCGGTATGGATTTTATGGTAAGCCGAAACGGATAGGTTCTGTAGAGCGTCTTTGGCAACATCTCACCAAACAGAACCATCACCGGGGTCAGAAACCATGATTCCGGCGAAGGTATTCTGGCAAGCCCCAATGGTACAAGCCTGTCCAGATGCACAAAAAAGTTCACAAAAGAGATCGTTGCTCCTACGCTACAGATATTATTGCCGATAAGAATTGTTGTCAGAAACCTTTCCCTGTGACTCATCATGTACAGGGCAAGACGGGCAGCAACATTACCCTGTCCGGCAAGATGCGCCACCTTCAATGAGTTCCAGGAGATAAAGCCGGTCTCTGAACCGGAAAAAAAGAATGAGCCACTTATAAAAAAAACAAGTACAAGAAGCGAAAAAAACATAATCCCACCAAATCCACCATATCGATTAGCAAATAGTACCTGAAAAATGAATTCAGGAAGCCTGTTCAATCTCCAGTTTCGTTTTACACAGCAAAACCACCTCTGCAATGGCAGGATACCGAGGCATCTGCTCCAAAACCCATGATAGCCTGCTTAGTGCTACTGGAATAAACTCGTTGTACTGTTTTTTACCCTTATTGAGAACCAAGTTGGTATACGCCCCCAATGCCTGCATCAGACGCTGGGTACTACAGACATAAAACCCATCAGTTGTAAATGTGTTTGGTGTACAAAAGGATATGTAGTATTGATAGAGTTCTCTGATTAGCGATTCATCGGTTTGACTGATATAGGGGTCGAGCAGAAGCGATGAGACATCGTACTGCAATGGTCCGATCCGTGCCCCCTGATAATCGACAAACCTAATGCGGTCATCATTAATAAGGATATTCTCAGATTGAAAATCCCTGTGAATCAGGCCTGTTTCCAACCCAACCGCCTCTTTGGCAAGCCCGACACACTCTTTTTGCCAACTTTCACCCAGCGAATCTTCACAACCAAAGTATTCTCCAACACAATGTCTGGAGAAATAGGATGTTTCCCAGAGAAATGTATCGACATTCATTGCCCTTGAAGCGATAGTCGGGCTTTTAGAGATAGCAAAGGAGTGCCACTCTTTAAGAGCATCAAGTACCCGTTTATACATTGTGGTCACACTGCTACGATCACCACGGTGTTTCAGACAGAACCGCTTTAGAGTCACCTCCCCAAGATCCTCTTCCAAAATAAGACCCTGGCGGTCATCTGAGCCGAAAATTTCTGGCAAAAGCTTCTTGTTGTCCGGTAACTCTTTTGGAATTTGTAAAAACCGTTGCCAATCATCATCTGCACCATCCCATACAACAAGGATATAGGAGTTTGTGCTGTTTTGAAGCCTTATGAAAAGCCGCTGTGATGCAGCCTGTCCGGCCAGAGACACATTCCACTCTTCGGGGTGAAATTGGTTAATGGACCTTTTTAGAAATTGAATTTGAGATTGTGTTAATTCCATCTCTCAGCCTGCCGCCGTCTGGAAAGGGACATCTCCCCATGGTGTCACTATCTTTTCACTTATCAACTCACTTACACTATTGGCATTACGCCATACAATACTTTTTTGAATGGAAACGCCTGGTGGTAAATGAGCTGATTCAACCCAACTGTACGGCCCAAGGTTATCTTTAACATCAGAGCTAACATTTCTGTTGTAACATATTTTATGTTCAAAATCACAAATCATATCCGAAGAAATCCCAAACTCCACATTTTTATCAAGATAGTCAAAATAGATCTGGGCATAAGAACCGGGTTTTCCAATATCAATCCAATACCTGTTCTCAGGAAACAGCACCCCCACCCCCAAGCTCATCTGTTTCGCCTTTTCCCAAAGTGGTAAGATTGAAAAATCATCATCTGAAAGAAGTTCCAGAAACTCCCTTCTGTAAAAAGCACAGCCAGTAAAGTCTGCGGTAGCAGCCCCGGGAAGAGCACTCTTTTTTGAGGCCACCTCCATAAACTGCATCGATTCAGAATTATACGCTATTGTCCCCCCCTTATCCACAGGGACCGCAACGAGTGAACATATATCAGAAGATTTCTTGAAACACTCCCCCATCTGCCGTATATTAAAATTACTCACCACATCGACATTCAATACAAAAAAGGTGTCCTCCTGGCCCAAGAATTCTCTTGCGAATTGAAGTGCCCCTCCGGTGCCTCTGATAGCCCCTGATTCATGAAAGAGCGTGAATGGAACATCAAATTTGGAGGCGAACTGTTCCATCTGAGCGTGAAAAAAATGGGAGTTTACTCCAATGGTCTCAAAACCCTGTGACCAAAGATAACGCAAATTCCTGCCCAAAACAGGTTCTGCCCCAAGCGGCACAAGTGCTTTGGGAAGATGTTCGGTTATGGGCTTAAGACGTGTTCCAAATCCTGCTCCCAGAATGAACCCTCTCATCAAAGCTCCTCAGGATAAAAGGTAAGCGAACTCATCATCTCCTCAAACGGCCCATACTGTGAACACCAGAAAGCCCTGACCTCCCGGGCTGAAACACCATCTTCAATAGCATCCCGCAACTCTGTGTTACCGGCAAGAATATCGAAAGGCATTTTTTCGTATTCGTACTCATAGGGAGGTTGTTTCCACTCGAATTTCTCCTGTATCGCCGTCTTTTTAATCGCACTGATAACAGCAACAGTTGTCTCTACAGGATTAAACTCGCGGGTATTGGTCACATGAATCTGAAAACCGTTGCAAAAAGATCCACCCCACTTTTGAAAAGAGGGGATAAAAGCATGTTCTCTGAAAATGCACCCCGATACACCATGTTTTTCCACTGCTTTCAAAAACGCTTTGGGATCAAGATATGGTGCTCCGAACAACTCAAATGGCCGGGTGGTACCTCTGGCTTCGGAAATATTGGTGGCCTCAAGAAGCACCTGCCCCGGATACACAAGAGCAGTATCAAAGGTGGGCATATTGGGGGAGGGCATCACCCATGGAAGGCCGGTTTGTGGCCAGAATGAATTTCTCCACCACCCCTCCATCCATTGTACCTTCAACTCAACCTGGGGGAAATAGAGTTTATGGAGGAGGCGTGCCATCTCCCCCATAGTCAACCGATGACAGAGGGGGATCGGTGCCCCCCCTACAAAAGAAAAGTACTCGTCATCAAGCAAAGGCCCGTCAACACTCAGCCCACTGATTGGATTGGGTCTGTCCAGAACCCACAGCGAAATACCCTGCTCAGCACACGCCTGCATACATAACTTGAGTGTCCAGATATAGGTATAGGGACGCGCTCCGACATCCTGCACATCAAACAGCAGACAGTCAATTCCTTCAAGCATTGCAGCAGTAGGTTTTCGGGTGGCTCCATAGAGACTATAGACAGGGATTTTCAGCACAGGGTGCAGCTCTCCCTCCCATTCAACCATATTGTCCTGAGTCTGCCCGTAGAGACCATGCTGCGGGCCAAAGATTGCAGTTAGTGTAATATCACTCCTCTGTGCCAAGAGGTCTATTATATGGTGATAGTGGGAATTTATTGATGCCGCATGACAGACAACTCCCAGTTTTTTCTTCTTCAGAGCATCAGGGAGATTGTCAATTAATATATCCAAACCAAATCTACTCATACTGTCCCCTAAATGAATCGGTTTTTGCTATAAAAAGAAAAATACAATCCAGCCTGTTAAACTGAAAGGACTGTACAAAAAAGGTTACCTCTCAACAGCTTTTATTGGTTACTATTCAGTTATAAAATGGATTAGAATACAGATCTTGATTTATCCTTTGCAATATCTTATTTTTTTAGATCTGTTGTGGAACTTTTAAAATATCGGAAAGAAGGTGAAGTTCAATGAATGGTATCGTAATACGGGAAGATGAAGCATTTGAAAAAGCACTCCGTCGCTTCAGCAAAACTTGCGAAAGAGCAGGTATTCTCTCAGATGTTAAAAAATATCGCCACTACGAAAAACCAAGTGAAGAGAAAAAGAGACGCCTTAACGCTTCAAAACGAAAAAGAATTCGTGATGAGAAACGAATGAGCTGGCGCTCAGAGAGATAAGTTTGTCCTGAGGTTTATTTATAGAGGCAGTTGTTTTTTTAATCAGCTGCCTTTCTTATTTTGTTGAAATTGCTCCAAGGCAGAAAAACCAATAACAGCACAGGAAGCAGCAACATTAATTGAGTTTTTATAGCCGTAAAGAGGAATCTCAACCAAACCATCACAACAATCAATAACTTCCCTGCTCACACCCAACGCTTCATTACCAAAGACGATTCCCACCGGAAGCGGGTACCGAACCTGATTATACGACAAGGACTTTGAGGTGGTCTCTGCTGCCCAGACGGCAATGCCCTGTTTTTGAAGATATTGCACGGCCTCTGTTGCACTCTTGAAGTGTTTCCAGTCTACATATTCAATCGTACCAAGAGAAGTTTTCAGAAGTTTAATGTTAGGAGGAGTTGCAGTATAACCACAAAGAAACAGCCCTGAAACCCGCATCGCGTCGCAGAGCCTGAATATCGATCCCACATTGAAAGCACTCCTGAGATTGTCAAGAATAATATATATCGGTTGTTTAGGAAGAAGCCTGTACTCATCAATTGGAATCGGTGAATCAAAACTCCTTACCTCAAGACAGGTTTCTGTATCGCCTATTTTACATCTGGGCATGGGACCATGTTTTTTCATAAGTGATTTTTTTCGCAGGCCAGAGTATCCAAAACGGATTAGCCGTTCCTGTTTTTGATCTCTCTTTCATCAAGCACTTCCTGCAAAACAGCCTTTATCTCCTGTCGTGTTATCGCTTGATTATTTTGTACGACCGGCTTCTGCTGCTCGCCAAAATATAACGTTCGGTGAGGAAATGGAATCTCTATCCCCTCCTGATCGAATCTCTTTTTTATTCTTCTGTTAAGTTCTCGTCCAACCATCCACTGCTTAATTGGAAGTGTCTTTATTCTTGCCTTAATCATCACCGCTGAATCACTGAACTGATCAACACCAAGAACATTGATCGGCTCCAAAATATGATCCTTATATTCGGGGTCATTCATTATCTCTTCACCAAGTTCCTCAAGAATCTTGCAAACCCTGTCAGTATCCTCCTTGTAAGCGACTCCAATGTCAAACACGTAGAAAGAGTACTCATGGGTCATATTGGACAGGGAATTTATAGAACCGTTGTGAAAGACATGTAACACTCCATCAGCACTTCTCAATACGGTTGTTCTCAGGTTAACCTTCTCAACCAAGCCTCCAGTACCATTGAGAATCGCAACATCGCCAACACGTATGTGGTTCTCAAATATGAGAAACAGGCCGCTTATGATATCTTTGACCAGACTCTGGGCGCCAAAACCAACAGCCAGACCAACAATACCCAAACCGGCAAGCAGAGCTTTTATATCAATCCCAAGTTCATCGAGTATCATCAGCGATGCAATGGCAGTAACCGTAATAAAAGCGATCTTTCTGAGTACCTTACCCAGTGTGTCAACTCTTTTTTCTGTTTCAATGGGAACACAACGATCACAGTTGGAAAGATTTGAAACTGCACGCAACTGAAATTGCCTTATCACCAAAGTGATACTTTTATATATTAAAATCGAGACTATTCCAATTATAAATATACTGATCACAACACTGAAGACAGGGTGCCACTCGTCAATCAAATTATATACATTCCTCATACCTATACCGTTCCTGGAAAAGCCAACTACGTATTATAGTTTTTCACACTTGAGGTTATAAAAAAAGGGCTGCACGCTCCCTTACGGGATAATACAGCCCTAACAACTCTGGGTCCCATGTTAAATATCGGGATGAATAATCTGCGGAGTCACGAATATAATAAGATCCTTTTTTTCAGCCTGTTTGATGGATCTCTTGAAAAGGGCTCCCAGCAGAGGGATATTTTTCAAAATAGGAATGCCCACCTCTGCTTGCATCGATTCATTGGAGGTAAGCCCTGCAATAACAACCGTTTCTCCATTATTGACAAAAACTCTTGTAGAAGCGCTCTGTTCATTGATAATAGGCTGCCCATCGGGTGATCGAACATAGGACTCTTTGCGTGGATTGAGGTCAAGCAGGATTTTGTTATTACCTGAAACATGTGGCGTCACTATCAACTCCGTACCAGCATTAACCATCTGATACACCGTGTTCCCGGCTTCATCCCTCAGTGGAATAGGAACCTGTTGACCCATAAATACTCTTGCCTGTTCATTGTCGAGAGTAGTGATTTGAGGCTGTGCTACAATTTTCGATTCGTTGTCTTCAAAGAGATATTCAAGTGCAACACCGAGGCGTTCAGGGGTAAGAATACCATAGGTTATTCTGTTTAATACTTCTCCGGATACTAATCTGTCGGGGTTTAATTGCCTCGCTTCCAAATTGTACTGCTGATCAGTAACCCCCCAATGCACTCCCATTTGCCGAACCATTCCCGAACTGACTTCAATGATCTTGCAGGTAATCGACACCTGTGGAGACTGTACATCAAGATCATTGATAACTGATCTGATCTGCTTTATATTTTCTTCTGTGTCATGAACAACAATAGAGTTTGCATGATCGCTGTTTATTGCCCTGCCCCGTGTTGAAAGAAGTGAATTGATTACCGGAAGGATGGTCCTTGCGGTGGTGAAATTCAGCCGAATTATCTCCCTTTTCAGAGGACTTGCGGTCTCCAGAGCCTCTGATATTGCAGCCTGACCCACTTTGCGTTCCTGATATTGGCGGTGACTTATTATATAGATATAATTTTCCTCAACCAGGGGAACAAGATTTTTTACCCTACAAACAATAGAGAGTATTTCACGCCATGTCTTATCGGTCACATTCATTGAAACCGTTCCGGTAATATCATCGCCAACAACGATATCCACTCCACCATGTTCGCTAAGCTGCCTTAAGACAGAACGGATCTCTGCCTGATGCACTTCAAACAGGTCAATCTTTGGGTATACCACTTCTGAAACGCTTTCATGATCTACCCTTTCCCAGGAAAAAGCTGAATCAGCGGTCAACAAAACTGCAACTAAAAGAATAACTATGCGCACCTTTTTCATCTCTCTTCCCCTCACCTTTGTTTAGCATCGGTTGTGAGGTTTAACGTAAACGAACGTGAAACTTCAAAATCCCGTATTAAAAACACCACTTTATCTCTGTAAATACGCAGTATCCGTCCATTATCAACCGGATCATTTTCTCTGAGTGCATAGGCACGATTGTGATCTCTGTAATTTTCCAAAAGAGCAATCCGCTCATGCTCATCCTCAAGTACTCCAACCAACCGCAAAGACTGTGCTCTTGGCAATTCAGACGTTTGAGAAGTATCAAAAACGATGGGAACGAATGGATCTCTTCCGTAAACATTATACTTGACCATAGCAGTTTTAGTATCTTGCACTTCTTTATCTACTGGTTGAGCAGATGGCGCAACTTCTGGAGCAATCTCAAACTGCAGATCCACTTTCTCACTCTTCTCAGGTGAAATTTTCTGCACCGGTTTCGCGACTTCTGCTACTGTTTTTTGTTGGACAGTTTCACCACTCTTTTTTCGCCTTGTTTGATCTGTGGCCTCCCAGGTAAAGCCGCTCTGTGGCTCCTGTGTCAGCAGGACCATTATACGGTTGTCCAACGCTCTTAAACTTACCGGTCCTCTAACCCTTTTACGAAAGGTCATCTCTAAACTTACCTGCCGGTTTTTTTGGTTTTCCTTGACCACAAGTTGGGATAACGGACTGCTCTCAAGCCCCTCAAAATCAGAGTAATCAAGGCCGCTCTTAGCGTTATCAATTGTAATGGTAAGCGAGGTGAATTCATTGTGTGATGGTTGGTTGACTTGCGCCTTGAGAGGTGAATCAGCATTAACGACAAGCATCAGCCCTCTGTTCTCTCCCACAAGATTAATATCCCGTATAGTTGCAACATCACCAAGGAGATTGCTTACCATGCAGATAATCATCAGAATCAAAAAGCGGTTAAACATTGGATTGTATCTGTTCATTTTCATTTTCATTTTCAGCGTTTTGATGAAAAGGTTGTCAATTGAAATGTTGCCATTACCGAACTTGAGAACATATCATACTCATCCCTCTCCATTGCATCACGATACCCCGGATTAGCCGATATTATTACGTTACTAAGGTTGATGATAAGAGGGAAATTAGCCAGATAGGCATAAAACTCTCCGAGACTGTGGTACATTCCGCTCACTGCTACATTATAGCGGTTTTCAATATGAAATTCCTGTTCAACTTCCGGAATGGGATTAAATTTGGTGGTAACTATACTGCTGGCTCTGGCAACCGATGACAGGTCTCTTACAAGCCGGGGAACCTGTCGGTGATCGGGAAAAATTGCCCTAAGGGAGTCCAGTCTTTTTTCAGCATTCACCTTCTCGGCTCTAAGCGTCTCAAGCTGTGGCCGAAGGGCAAGGATTGTCCTGAGTTCAGACTCCTTTTGTTCCTTGGTAGTAAGCTTGTTCTGAAGAGTTGCCTGTGCTTCCTTGTACGACTGAGAATACCACAAATACCCCAAAGCAAGCGCAACAGCAAGTGCAATCAGAGGATTTCTGATGGTGGGATTTTGCAGATTAAGCTTGGATTTATTCATTACTGCACACCCTTTTTTGGCGCTGTACTCAGCATGGCATCAGAGTCCAGCTGACATACAAACACAAAACGATACTCTCTTGAATTTCGGTTTATCTCAATGTCAGACAGTTCTATAGATGAGATATAATCCTCTTCCTTTAAGCTTGACATGTAATTTGCCACTTCAGGGAAAACATATGTCCTGCCCTCGATTCTCAGCCTTGAACCGGGCTCCTCTCTTAGGGAGACAAGATAGGTGAGTTTGGGCAGGCGCCGTGAGAACATCTCCATCAAACGAACCCACTTCTCTCTGTTAACATTTATTCTCTCAAGAGCAACAATTTTATCAGCAATTTCCAGATTATCCCTGCGAAGGCTGTTAATTTCCCTCTGTATGTGTGCATTTTGCCTTAATGATCTATCCAGATAGTCAATTTCGTCATCAAGTTGATCTATGCGACTATGAATCACCACATGCGCTGCAGCAACACCGATAAACAGAACAATCAATCCAAGCGCCGAGTATACAACATCCCTTGTAAGGCGCAATGATTTGGAGTGAATCCGATACTCAGCAGGAAGCAGATTTACTTCTATCCGTTCGATCATCAGCTTTCTACCTTCCTTAATGCTAACCCGAATGCAACACTTAGAAGAGCAGATATGCTCTGAGGATCAACACTACCAAAAAGATCCGGGTTGTAATCTACAAAGGCAAGTGGATTGGACACTTGCACCTTTGTCTGATGTCTGTTTTCAAGAAAGGAGGTAAGGCTTGGTATATAAGCCCCACCACCGGAGAGTACGATTTTATCAACGGTATCATTTTTTTCAGAACTTTTGTAGTAGGAAAAAGCCAGATCTATTCCGGAAGAGAGCTCCTCTGCGGCAAACTCCACACTCTGTTTAAGCATATTCATATCGATACTGGTGGTTGTTCTTCCCTTTATCGCAAGCAGGGCCTCTTCACTGCTTAGTCCAAGATTTCTCTGAAGCGTGCGGTTAAAAAACTCACCGGCAGTGGCTATATCACGGGTTGAATGGTAAACACCGTCCTTGATAAAAGTAACATTGGTAAGGTCGTGACCGATGTTAAGAAGAGCGACAGTGCCGGTATCAGATAATCCGGCGCACTCCATTGAATAACAGTTGGTAATTGCAAAGGCATCCACATCAACGATTGTTGGTTTGAGCCCTGCGTCGTAGAGTAAATCGATGTAGTTCTGCATCAGATCATTTTTTGCAGCAACAAGCAGCACTTCTATCTCATTGGATTCTGGAAATCTGCGGAGTATTTTGTAATCAAGGGTAATATCTTCGGCATCAAAGGGACTCCTCTGAGCTGCCTCGAAGAGAATCACCTCCTCCTCATCATCATCGGGATTAATCTTGAATACTATCTTATCGGTAATGATCCCATGCCCCGACATTGATATTACAACTTCAACAATCGAGGGATCACACTGATTCACCAGTGTTGTAATTGCCTCAATCAATGCATCGCGTTTCTTGATTTCACTGCCCTCGATTGTACCCGGTGCAAGTTCTTTAATACCGGTAGCCTCAAGTGTGTACCCATCTTTTGTGGTACAAAGCTTAACCAGTTTCAACGACCGGTTACCGATATCCAAACCAACCGACGAATTCTGTCCTTGTAATTTTTTAAGGAAACTCATATAGGTCCAAGCTTATGAAAGTTACAATTGTTATAATTTATATCATTGTCAGGTAAAAAAGTTATAAACTATTAAAAAAACTTAGAAGGTTCTTGGGCGCCACAGCGTATCACCCTCCTCTACCACCAACTCAAATGCCCTTCGAATAACATTTCTAACCCCTCCACTTCCACCGGTAGATTCAAAGACAAGTAATGCGGTGCCATCCTCTTGAATCTCCTGTATAGTTACCTCATACCATTCGCTCTCATCCTCATCGACGTAGGTCCTTTCAAACCCATCTTTCCATGTCCAGTGTGACATCCCAAATCGCTGAAGGGATCTCTCAAGCCCCTGTTCACTCATATGAACAGCTTTACGGTGATGTTCATCCTGACGTTTGGAGAATGTGTCAAGTGCCACGAATATAAGAGCCCCAACAGCAAGAAGTGTCACCAACGCCAAACATACCCGCAGCGAAACACCACCTTTACAACTGCACATTATCCTGTTATCGCTTGTAACTGCTGTTGTTTTTTCTGTACAAACCATGGTTGCAATCTTTCCCAAAAACCAAATGTATTTACAGTTATTATGATATTTTAAAATTTACTTTTCAACACCTATTTGCAGTTTTTTTCAAAAACCCATCCGGCGGTTCACCAACAATCACCTCATTTGGTTGATCAGTCGCTGTTTTTCAAATACAAAATGGACAATTTTTTCTCTGTCTCTGGTATCAATAGGGACAAATTGTGCATGATGCTTATAGCGGACCGATGTTTTTCCCTCCACCAGTGACACTCTTAAAATTTTTGCACTGACCCCACTAACAGACCCCTCCGGCAGTGGAATTGTCAACAATACTATATCTCCTGGGTTAAGGGCCCGTTCAAACAAAAAGCTGATTCCCCCTCCACTTATGTCAGTGATACGCCCTTGAGAGATCTTATTGCACAGTGGCTTGAGATCCTCATTCACTGTTTTTATCAGCCGGAATTTAAGAGAGAAGTTGACCTCCACCCTTATGTGATTTCTGAGCTGATTTCTTTTTAAATCCATTGAATGCTCCAGAACAAAATTTCCGGAGCCACAACTTAATACCCTGGCTGAAACAGCATACGTTCCATCGCTATGACGGGTAAAAACAATGTTTACAGGAGAGCCGGCGGCAATGTGAACAACATCCTCTTTTTCAGTATTGTACTGAACAGTGAATGAGAACTCCTGATTTTTCACCAAAACAGCCTTTTGAATCAATACCGACCTGTTATCGGAATTTACAACAGAAACTAATTGCCCTATTCCAATATTTCTGGTCGAAACCAAAGGGTGCTCATAGGGCAGATAGTTATACCCCAGTTTTTTTCTGATACTGCCAAGGAGCTCATCTTCGTACTGAAGGATTTCCTGTGAAGGGGAACGTTTCCTGAACTCTCTTATGTATGAGTGGATACACCGCTCAAAAAGGCTTATGGACTGAAAAACAATCTGCAGCGCTTTTACATTCTCATATTCAAGCAAACTGCGCAGGCGTTGCTGCTCCAGATCGGTGATATTGGCATTGTATACCATAGTATCAAAAAGTTGTACCGATGCTTCCAGGGAATCCTTTTTGATCTTTGCACTTGCCTTTACATGCAGGACCAGAAGAAACAACAACCCCGATGTAAATACTGTAACGATGGTAATGATTACTCCCGGATCAGCTCTTCTCCATCCGATCCGGGTTAAGTCGACTTGGGGAAATGCCGGCCCTGCCCAGAGAAACACCACACAAAGTGCGACAATCAGAGATAGAGGTCTTTCAATCACCCTTGCCACAAACCCTGTCCGTCGGAGTACTGCAGTTACCCATCTATGCTTCATTAAACGATCCCTTGACATCAACAACAATAAGCATCTGATTTTTTTGAAAAGAGTTACCCCCTTAAATATATTATAAGTGTTGTGATAACAAAATATCTGATAAAATTCAACAGTTTGCTGGAATTCAATTTACAACATATAAAACAGTATATTGCAGCAGCAAGACGTTAACAATCGATTATGAAAAAAACCGCCACTGACAACATCCAAAATGGCCATATCCTTGCAAGAGAGGTATGTGGTCCTTCGGGCAACATACTTTTGAGCAAAGGTGTGGAATTGACCCCGGCAATGGGACGCAGGCTTAAAAACTGGGATATACACTTTGTTTATATCGAGGGTGAACAAGATGACCATGAAGATACTTCTGAGAGTAGTATCTCACCGGAAGAGTTCAAATCCGGGCTAATAGAAAAATTTAGCGATGTTATCGATAACCCTGTCATGAAACAGATCTTTGCGGCAACTTTGCAGTATAAACTTAACAGAGATAGTGAATGAACAAGCTGACATCTGATAAGCACACACCTCTGGACAAGAGATTACAGGCTATCGACTCTGTTCCAACGCTGCCGGAAGTCGTAGAGCGACTGACCGTTCTGCTCCAAAACCCAAAAACATCTGCTGAAGAAGTTGGTAAAGCTATCACTGCAGATCAGGCCCTGGCTTCAAAGGTACTCCGTCTAGTCAACTCAGCATTTTACGGATTTCCGGGGAAGATCGGATCAATAACCCATGCTGTTGTTATCCTCGGTTTTGCAACAGTTAAGAATATTGTCTTGACCGCTTCTATTCTCGACACGTTCAAACAAAACGGCAACAAAACGGAATGTTTCAGCCCCGAACAGTTCTGGCTCCACTCTATAGCATGTGGGGCTGCTGCGAAGTGTATTGCCAAGCAAATCGGACTGGCAAACAGTGAGGAGTGTTTCACTGCCGGTCTTATTCATGACATCGGAAAAATCATTCTCCATCAGTATATGGCAGAAGACTTTCAGCAGGTGATCCACTACGCCAAAGAAAACAGGATGCTTTTTTATGCGTGTGAAAAGAGACTTTTCAATTATACCCACCAGGAGATCGGCAGTGAACTGGCTCATAAATGGAAACTGCCATCTCACCTTAACGATGCCATCGCGTTTCATCACAATCCCGTAAGTACCCAGGAAAACTACAGTGTTATCGCAGTGGTGCACTGCGCGGACATTTTTGTCAGGGCCCTTGACTACGGCAATGGTGGCGATGCACTGGTTCCGCTTATGAACGATGGGGTCTGGCGCAACCTTGGATTAAACAGTGCTTCACTTCTCGCTCTTTTTGAAATGATCGGCAAAGAGACTCAAAAGGCAAATATATTCATACAGATGGTCTGATATCACCGCTCTTGTTCCTGCTCACCTGCAGGATGTTCTTTTTCTCTGATGTTGCGTTGGATGATCCGTAACCTCAAATCCCTGCGTACCTGCTCCCGGTTACTAAAAGAGGGTGGCATTTTAAAACAGGACAGAAATATAAGCAGACAAAGGACAGAAAAAGCAACAATGGCCAGCGCGAACAGACTGAGTTCACCAATTTGCATCCAGCACACTCCCCGTTATGATGGTGATAAAGAAATTACGACTCTATTGTACAATAATAATGACTCTGATACAAGTGTTCTTATTAATTGCAGTAGAAATTGCCGGAGTATTTTTTTTCAATAAAAGTTATAATCTGTTGACTTGATAATCCTTTTTTTTATATATTCCATAGACTATTCGTACAAATAATGCATAATGAGGAATAAAACCATGAAAACCGTAGTTGTTGACACCAAGTCAATAGAAAGAGACTGGTTTGTAGTTGATGCAACTGACCAGCCACTGGGAAGACTGGCATCAAAGGCCGCACAGTTACTTATTGGAAAAGAAAAGGTTGCTTATTCACCAAATCAGGACCATGGAGACAATCTTATCATCGTGAACGCCGACAAGGTTGTGCTCTCGGGGAATAAAGCAGAGACCAAAGAGTATTTTCGCCACTCCCAGTATCCCGGCGGCGGAAAAACAAGGAGCTTTAAGGAGCAGATGGAAAAGGATTCTACGCAGGTGATCATCCACGCTGTTCACGGTATGGTTCCAAAGAATGCCCGAGGAAGAGCAATAATGAGAAAACTGCACGTTTATAGCGGTTCAAGTCATTCACACGCTGCACAGCAGCCAAAAGAGTTGAAATTGTAACCCTTTTTGAGTCCACATAAGAGGAGTCCTAAATTTGGAAAACAGATTTTCTGCCACAGGAAAGCGCAAAAATGCGATAGCATCGGTTATTCTTAAGCCCGGAAACGGCCAAAGAATCATTAATGGCAAACCGATTCTCGATTATTTAAAAAGTGATGTACTGGTTATGGATGTTGAGCAGCCTCTTGCCGTTCTTCAGGCTTCTGAGAGTTTCGATGTCGTTGCCAGGGTTAAAGGTGGTGGATTAAGTGGTCAATCAGGGGCAATAAGACTTGGTATTTCACGTGCTTTGGCTTCAATTGATGAAAACAATCAGAAACAGATGCGTAAGAGTGGTTTTCTTACACGAGATTCCCGGGTTGTTGAACGTAAAAAGTACGGTCAGGCCGGTGCCCGCAGAAGATTCCAATTCTCAAAACGTTAATAGCAGTATCCTAACTATAAAAATTCACACACAGGTGAGCAGAAGATGGGTGTCGTCCATGTTATATGGGCGATATTCTTTTGCATTGATACCTGTGGTGGCCTAAACCCAACCTACAAAGGAGTCGTTTGATGTCTTCACTTACCCTACAAGAACTTCTGGACGCAGGAACACATTTCGGACACCAGACAAAGCGCTGGAACCCCAAAATGAAACGTTTTATTCTTTGTCCCAAAAACGGGATCTATATAATCGACCTTGGAAAAACACTCTCCACACTGGACAAGTTTCTAAATAAAGTACGAGAAGAGGTTAAAAGGGGCGGTACGGTTCTTTTTGTTGGTACCAAAAAACAGCTTAAAGATTGTATAAGAGAAGAAGCTGAGCGGTGCCAGATGCCCTATGTCACCGAGCGCTGGCTTGGAGGGATGCTCACTAACTTTCAAACCATCCGTCAAAGTATTGCCAAATTGGATAAGATCGAAAAGATGGAACAAGATGGCACCATGGAGGGCCTCCCTAAAAAAGAGAGGATGCAGATGGGGAAAAAGAAAGAGAAACTCATCTCTATTCTCAGTGGTATTCGCAATGTAAGGGCACTCCCTTCCGTTATATTCGTTGTGGACACTATAAAAGAGCACATTGCGATTGCAGAGGGCAGGCGCCTTGGGGTTCCAATTGGTGCAATTGTTGATACAAACTGTGATCCTGATGCAGTGGATTACCCGATTCCCGGCAATGATGATGCAATAAAATCCGTACAGCTGATTATCACCGCAATAAGTGATGCAATCATCGAGGAGAGAGCTAAAACGGTATCTGCTCAGGAGATGAAGAAAGCTGCAGAAAAAAAGGAGTCTTCAGCCAAAGATGTTGAGGCTGCAGAAGTTGCTCAGGATAATGAAGAGGAACAGGATTCCTCTTCCACAGAGGCTGCAGGGAAAAGTAAGCGAGTTGTCCGCAAAAAGATCTCTAAAACAGAAGAGTAATCCGGACCGATTCGATATTTAATGGGTCTGGAGACGCAACCGGCCCCTAAAATAATCAGGGACAAGTTTTTTGCTATAGAAGGAGTATACAAATGGAGATTTCAGCAGGAAAAGTTAAAGAATTAAGAGATAAAACCGGTCTTGGAATGATGATTTGCAAGCAAGCTCTTATAGATGCCAACGGAGAGATGGAAGTTGCAATTGATAATCTGCGCAAACAGGGCCAGGCAACTGCAGCAAAACGCGCCGGAAAAGCAGCAAAAGAGGGTAAGATATCGATCGCCACTGATACTACAGCAGCACTACTGTATGAAGTAAATTCTGAAACCGACTTTGTTGCAAGAAACGAGGACTTTCAGAGCTTTATCCAGATCCTTGGGGATCTGTTGTTAGACAAAAAGCCAGCAAATTTAGATGAAGCACTGCAGATCACCACTCCCGAGCTGGGAAATGTTACTGTTGAAGCAAGAGTAACAGAGCTTGTGGGCAAAATTGGTGAAAACATCTCTTTCAGAAGGTACTTTAAAATCGATAAGGACCCCACAAAGGAGAATGTGTTCTCCTACATTCATGGAGACGGCAAAATTGGTGTTCTGATCAAACTACATGCTGATAAAGAGGATGCCTTGCAATCAGAACAGTTAGCCAGACTTGGCAAAGACCTTGCAATGCAGATTGCTGCAGCTAATCCTATTGCTGTAGATCGTGACAGTATTTCAAAAGATGTTATTGCAAAAGAGAAGGAGATCTATTTCACTCAGGCACAAAGTTCCGGCAAACCGGAAAAAATCTGGGACAGAATAGTCGAAGGAAAGCTAACCAAATTTTTCCAGGAGATGACACTTTTAGAGCAGGGTTTTATCAGAACTCCTGATGTCAGTGTCGCCAGCATAGTTGCTGATGTAGAAAAAGAGCTTAATTGCACGATTAAGCCGATCTCTTTTGCACGATTTGAACTTGGTGGTGAGGGATAAATAACGGATGAATCCCGCATTCAAGCGAATACTGCTTAAACTCTCAGGTGAAGCCCTTGCCGGTGGCAATGGTTTTGGTATAGATCCTGCCACCTCAGCACAGGTTGCTTCAGAGATAGCGCATGTGAGCAGAAGCGGCATTCAAACCGCAATCGTTATCGGAGGAGGCAACTTTTTACGAGGAGCCACAACCGATGGAGTTTCAAGGGTGGCAGGGGACACAATGGGTATGCTTGCCACCCTTATTAATTGTATAGGTTTTGCGCAGTATCTCGAAAAAAATGGTGTTGCCGCCAAAGTACTCTCTGCCATTGAAGCTCAAAAGGCTGCTGAGTGTTATACCCCCCGATTAGCAAATCAATACCTCAGTGAAGGAAAGGTTCTGCTGCTTGCGGGCGGAACAGGAAA
The DNA here is from genome assembly GCA_007115975.1 of Chitinispirillum sp. Taxonomy (GTDB): domain Bacteria; phylum Fibrobacterota; class Chitinivibrionia; order Chitinivibrionales; family Chitinispirillaceae; genus Chitinispirillum. Next base: position 22,204 of record SKJJ01000147.1, on the reverse strand, counting down.
TCCGTTTTTCACTACCGACACGGCAGCAGCATTGCGCTGTGCTGAAATCGGCGCCGATGTTATCCTTAAGGCGACAAAGGTTGATGGAATATATGACAGCGATCCGATGAAAAATCCTGATGCCGCACGGTTTGACAAAATCTCTCACGCAGAAGCTCTTTCAAGAAACCTAAAAGTGATGGATGCCACCGCCTTTTCCTTCTGCATGGAACAGAAGATTCCCATTATCATCTTTAAGTTGCTGGAGAAAGGGAATTTAAAAAGATGCATCGAGGGAGAAACAGTCGGCTCAATAATTGAAACAGGAGGATAATGTGGAAGAAATTGCAGCGATACAAAAGGAAACAGATCTCAAGATGCAAAAGACGCTGGAAAGCCTTAAAAAGGATTTTTCTCGTATCAGAACCGGTCGCGCTACCCCCGCTTTGCTTGATGGGGTGAATGTTGATTATTACGGATCGCCAGCGCCAATCAGTCAGGTTGCAAACATCTCTATCCCTGATGCAAGAATGATTTTTGTACAGCCGTGGGAAAAAAGTATGCTTCAGGCGATAGAAAAGGCGATTTTGAGCTCTGATTTGGGGCTTAATCCTCAAAATGACGGCAATATGGTGAGACTCCCTATTCCGCCGCTTTCAGAGGAGAGGCGTAAAGATCTCTACAAAAATTGCAGAAAAATCGCAGAAGAGAGCAAAGTTGCAATGAGAAATATACGCCGTGATTCAAATGAACGGCTCAAAAAGGCAGAAAAAGAGAAGGTAATCACCCAGGACGATGAGAAGAAGGGTTTAGAGGAGATCCAGAAAATTACCGACAAAAACATAAAACAGGTTGATGAAATCCTCGCCGTAAAAGAGAAAGAGATCATGGAAATCTGAGTGTCTCTGGAATTCGAGAAAAAAAAGACATACCCTCTCTGAGTATGTCTTTTTTTTTGTGCTTAGCTTGCTCCCAAAAGAAGCCATGTTATTGGCTCTATCTACTTTGCAATTATTTATATTTACAGTCTTTGGGATTTTAACTACCGTGTTGGCCTTCTACTCTGCTACGAGGTCACAAGGACTTCCCAAAACAGAGTTGTTTTACTGGTTCAAACCATATTTCAGCCCATTTTGACACATTTTTTCACATTCCGCCAGCTCCAAACAGAAGGGTTTCTTTGTATATGAGCATTCCCCGACATATAGGAATTATCATGGATGGAAACGGTCGATGGGCCCGAAACAGAGGACTTCCCCGCACTGCAGGACATCGTGCCGGCACAAAAGCTACCCGTGACATAGTGCGAAGTTGTGGTGAACTTGGGGTTTCCTTCCTGACCATTTACGTCTTTTCGGTGGAAAACTGGGGACGGCCTACTCGTGAAGTATCTATGCTCATGGATCTTCTGGTGGAAATGACTAAAAGGGAACTCAACAGCCTTAATGCAAATAACGTCCGCCTCAGTACCGTGGGAGATATAAGCAGGCTCCCTCCCAAAACAAAAAATGAACTGATGCATGGCATTGAGAACACCCAAAACAACACCGGGCTAAACCTTATACTCGCTATTAATTATGGCGGACGCAACGAGTTGGTCAATGCGGCACGCAAGTTTGCTCTGGATGCCATTAATGACCCGCAACTGATTGATACTCTTGATGAAGAGATTTTCAGCAGGTATCTCTACACCCGCGATGTTCCTGACCCGGATTTAATTATCAGAACCGGTGGCGATTGCAGAATCAGCAATTTCCTCCTTTGGCAATCAGCCTATTCTGAGTTTTACATAACCGATACACTGTGGCCAGATTTCAACAAGGCAAGTCTACAAACAGCAATAGACGATTTCAACAAAAGAGAGCGAAGATTCGGAAAGGTCAAAGAATGATCAACTGGACCAACCTAAAGAAACGGTTATTGTTTGTATTGTGGGCTGTACCGCTGGGCTGGTGGGTGATTAATTCAGACATCTCCATACTCCCAACCCGTGTAGCGGTTATCTACCCCGGACAATTACTGGCAACAATTCTCATAATGCTTGCTGTGTATGAGTATACCAGAATGCTTAGCCGTCTCTATCCGGTAAATGCTTTTTGGTTGAGCTATGTTTGGATAGGCTCCCAGATCGCCCTGTTCCTTAGCAGAGAGCCGATTCCTCCAGGAGTGCTCTCTATTTACGTTTTACTTGTTTTCGTTGCAATAGAGGCATTTTTCTGGGGTAAACGGGATAAAAGCCGTCGTTGGGTTCGTGCAAGTCTTCTCTTCAGCGGCACTATTTTTCTAAACATCGCTTCTGTTTCGCTTTTAAGCCTGTATCACGCCCCTTTTCAGAACATTTTTTCAACTCCTGCACCCACAATGCTTTCTCAGCTTGGAATCATAGTAGTGCTTGCTGCAGTTTTTCTCTGTGATACGGGAGCATATTTTGCAGGGAATTTCTGGGGCAAACATCACTTCTCCAGCATCAGCCCCAGCAAAACAGTTGAGGGCAGTGTAGCGGGCCTGCTCTCTTCAATTGTGATAGTCACCATTGGTTGGATGTTTCTTAAAAACCCGGTTTTCCCGTTGATACTAGGCCCCATACTTGGAATACTGATAGGTATCTCTGCCCAAACCGGCGATCTTTTGGTTTCCCTGATGAAACGGTACTTTAAAGTAAAAGACGCATCAGACATAATACCGGGCCATGGTGGAGTTCTTGACCGATTTGACAGTGTGTTTTTCACCGCTCCGATCATATATCTTTTTTCATGGATTGTAACCAGGATCTATCTGGGATAAACTACTATGCGATCTAAAAAAATACTGCTGCTTGGATCAACCGGATCTATTGGAAAAAATACCTGCAACTGTGTGAGGCGATTTAGGGAAGAGTTTCAGGTCGCAGGGCTTGCAGCCGGGAATAATCTCCAGCTTTTAAAATCACAAATCGATGAGTTTAACCCTGGATGTTGTTATATCGCCGACCCTGAAAAAGCAAAAACCCTGAAATACGACTACAAAAACAGAGTAAAGGTATTTGATTCACTTGAAGAGATGGTTGAGGAGACCGAGTTTGACATTCTTTTAAATGCTCTGGTTGGTGCAGCGGGTTTCAGGTCGACAGTCAGGGCTCTCCAGAGGAATAAAAGAGTTGCACTGGCAAACAAGGAGAGCCTTGTAATTGGTGGAGATCTTATAAACAGCCTCATTAAAAGCGGTAATGGCAGCCTTATACCTGTGGACAGTGAACACAGTGCCATTCTTCAATGCCTTAACGGAGAACAGGCGGGTGCGGTAGAGTCGATTATCCTTACCGCTTCCGGGGGACCTTTTCGTGAAGTGCCATCTGATTTGTTCCACTCAATAACCAAAGAGGATGCACTGAATCATCCGACATGGCAGATGGGAAACAAGATCACCATCGATTCATCGACACTTATGAATAAGGGTTTTGAGGTGATAGAGGCACATCACCTGTTTGCACTCCCCTATTCGAAACTGAAGGTGTGTATTCACCCCCAATCTATCATTCACTCACTGGTTGAGTTTCATGACGGAGCGGTGATGGCACAGCTGGGATTGCCGGATATGGAGCTGCCAATTCAGTACGCTTTTACCTTTCCTCAACGACTCCCAATAAAGGGTAAGAGACTAAGTCTAGCTGAAATTGGCAATCTTGAGTTTTTCGAGCCGGATATGGGAAAATTTCCCTGCCTGAGACACTGTATTGAAGCCGGAGAAGCCGGTGGGACCGCTCCGGCAGTGCTCAATGCGGCCAATGAAGTTGCCGTTGAGCTGTTTTTGGGTGGAAAAATAGCTTTTACCGATATTGCGCAATTAGTGGAATGGGCTTTGCGTAATCACAAGGTTGTGGATGCAGATTCAATAGAAACCATTGAACTGGCAGACACAGAGACCCGTCAACGTATCTTAAACGACTATAAAGTAAAGGTGTGTAAACTGTGACACTACTGTTTTCAATTGCAATCGGCCTGCTCATACTTGGTATTTTGGTGTTGGTTCATGAACTTGGACACTTTTTCGCTGCCAAAGCATGTAAAATAAGAGTGCTGACATTCTCAATCGGATTTGGTGCACCTTTGTTCAAAAGGGTCTACGGAGACACTGAATACCGCATAAGCACCATCCCTTTTGGAGGTTACGTGCGAATGGCAGGGGACAACCCTGAAGAGCAGAGCAGTGGTTCTCCTGATGAGTTTAACGCTAAGCCGGTTTGGCAACGGGCGGTTGTTGCAGTGGCTGGGCCTGTAGCCAATTTAATCTTTGCATTTATTCTTCTGTGGTTCATTTTCATCTACGGTGTGGGTCGTCCCATTTATATGGATAACCTTACTATTGGTGGGGTGAGCCCCAACTCCGCCGCTCAGGAGGCAGGACTGCTTGCCGGTGACAGCATAATTTCAATCGATAACCATGCTGCAGGCTCATGGGATGATATTGAAACCCATTTTACACGCCAAAAACAGCAGTACGACATTACCGTACTCAGAAACGGTTCCCTGTATAACGAAACTCTTGCTATCAGCTATGGCGATGGAGGGTTTCCCGCTGAGCCAATGGGTGGGCTTCTGCCCCCGGTGCCTGCAGTCATAGGAGATGTACACCCCGACTCACCTGCAGACAACGCCAGTCTTGAGGCAAATGATTCAGTCATTGCCATAAATGGAGAAACGGTCCACTCATTCTTTCACCTTTCAGCCATTATAAATGACCAGGATGCCAACCAGCACCCCTTCTCTTTTACCATCAAGCGCAACAATGCTATACTGTCAAAATCCATTACCGCAGCCTTCGACAGCACTGAACAGAATTATTATATTGGCATCAGAGTGGCTGCTCCTGAAACAGAGGTGGTCCGGTATTCACCTCTTGCAGCCATACCGATGAGTATTGGGAAATCATGGGAGTATACAACGATGATTTTCACTGTAATAGGGCAACTGGTCTCAGGGCAGGTTTCGGCAAATCAACTCGCCGGACCTCTGGGTATCATTCCCGCATCCGGCATGATGGCAATGCAGGGCCTCTCCCCTATTCTTAACTTTATGGCACTTATCGGGATCAACCTTGCAGTGCTCAATCTGATGCCACTGGTGATAACCGATGGAGGACTACTGTTCTTCTTGGGGCTGGAGGCGGTAAGGAAAAAACCGCTTGCACCAGAAAATCAGGCAAAAATAAATAAATATGCACTGCTCTTTTTTCTTGCGCTCTTTATATTCGTGAGCTTCAATGATGTGAGAAGGTTACCGGAACTGTTGCGCATATTTAATTAGTTTCCGTTAAGAATACCTACGTGTCGTCCCCCATAGTTTTCGGGCAAAGTTTAGCTCCGTGCAACTATGAGGGATTGCTATCTGCCTTTTTCCCAACCCTTTCGTTTCCTTACATAAAAGAGCAACTTTTCATCCAACAGAGCTCAGATGTACTGCAACGCTCTTTTTATGTCAATCTATCGTTGAACTAACGGCGCAGGAATTTTGTACTGCCGGGAGATCATCCGGTATTGCAAATATAGCTAAATATAAGCCGTAAGCCCCCCCTGGCACAAAGGGTATCGTTGGGGATTTCAGTGCAGAGCTTCTCTCCAGTGGCCCAGGGGCAATTGGTAATAAACAAGGCTCTCTCACCTTAGATGTCAGAAAGCGTTGTTTCACCCAGTTGGTGCGAATACTTCTAGATACCGGCACGCTCCTGGAGCCATTTTTCAGCTTCAACTGCAGCCATACAACCGGTCCCCGCAGCGGTAACGGCCTGACGAAACAGATGATCCTGAACATCTCCGGCAGCAAACACACCTTCAACCGACGTCACAGTAGAACCCTTTTTTGTTACAATATAGCCTAAATCATCAAGTTCAAGCTGCCCGTTTATAAATGCTGTGTTGGGAACATGTCCTATTGCCTCAAAGGCTCCAACCACCGGAAGTTCAACAGATTCACCTGTAACGGTGTCCTTAAGCTTAAGCCCCGTGAGCTGCTGTTCACCTAAGAACTCCTCCACCACCTTATTCCATACGATTTGTACCTTAGGGTGGGTAAGAACTCTTCTCTGCATGACTTTACTTGCCCTTAACTCATCTCTTCGGTGGATAAGGTACACCTTTGAGGCAAACTGGGTGAGATGGAGCGCCTCTTCAACAGCAGTATCCCCTCCGCCAATAACTGCCAGTTCTTTGTTTCTGAAAACCGGCAACCCACCATCACAGGTTGCACAGGCAGATATACCTTTACCCCAAAGTTTTTTTTCGGATTCCAGCGGGAGGCGTTTTGCAGTTGCCCCAGTTGAGATTATGAGTGTTTCAGCAGAGTAGGTCTCATCACTCATCGACTTAACCGTGAAAGGGTATGTTTTGAGATTTACCTCGACAACATCTTCGGTTATTAACCTGGTTCCATGTTTTTGAGCCTGCTCCCTCATGTTCATCATTAGCTGCGGACCCTGAATTCCTTCTGGAAAGCCGGGGAAGTTCTCAATAAGATTGGTAATCATAAGCTGTCCACCCGGTATTCCTCCAGCAGTAAACCCCTCGAAAAGCAGTGGTGACAGATTCGCCCGTGCAGTATAATTTGCTGCTGTAAAACCTGATGGTCCTGAACCAATAATTATTACCTTTTCCACCAACAATCCTCCTGACATTTGAAATACTATATTTGCTAAACAGCCTAACGCGACCAGTAGAACAATATAATTGAATAGTGATGACTCCTAAAAGAGAGATGTGCGGTGGGACAAATATTTAAGGGCAAACTCAGCCTCAAATAACGACCTGTTTTTTTAAAGGCTGTGTCTTGGAGCGATCCAATTTTTTACACGAGACATATGCAACAAGCAGTCGCTGGATTACTGTGAGGAGAGATAAAACGGCCATCAATCCAAGTATCCATACCATAACCGCCGGCCCGCAGAGTAGTCCTATACCGATAAGAATCAGTCGTTCAGGCCTCTGTAGTACACCACGAGAACAGCCAATCCCAGCACCTTCACACCTTGCTTTAACATAACTTATCATCAAAGACCCTGAAACAACGATAAAACAGAGGTACACACCCAAGACTCCGTATAGGGGATTGTTCAAGAAAAAGCCAAACAATCCCCAAAGCAGGGCTATCTCTGTTATTCTGTCGCAGTTTGAGTCGAGAATTGCTCCAAAGAGGCTTGTTTTACCACTCTGTCTGGCAAGCAGCCCATCGAATCCGTCCATGAGCGACCCGGCAACCAGCAACCCCAGAGCCCCTATCCACTGTCCTTTATATATCGATGCTGAGGCGGCTGCAAATAAAATTACCCCAACCAAGGTGAGTGCATTGGGGTGAATACCAACTTTCATAAAGAGTTTGGCGACTGGACATAAAAGAGCGTTGAAACGGGGTTTGAAGCTCTCTAACATGGGGGTCTGTCCTTTTTTATTTTTTCGTCAATAACGGGTAGCAAAAATATAAATAATCGAACTGGTCCGGTTAGAGATTAGTTTATTTCAGCTGCTTTTAGTGTTTGGTTGCAACCACCTCATATTTTTATCCTGTTTCATCAGAAGAGTGGCGCAAAGTAGCCAGCCATGTAGTTACTGAGGCAGCGGAGTGGTTTTTACGGTTGCTTAAGCCACGTTGAAAAGAGGAAGTATCTCATCAACGTTGATCGCTCCCTTGTTTCAGCTGCTCATAAACAGCTGAATTTATGGTACAAACCTGGTAAAAAGGAGAGATAATGCAACATTTTTCCAGGTATTTTGACAACAAACCAAGCATATAATATATTTAACGACTATTTAGATCAGAACTATCGATTTTTTTTGGAGGAATTATGTCTAAAACGTGTGAATTGTGCGGCAAACATCCTCGTTCGGGAAACACCATTTCCCATGCCCACAATGTTAATAAAAGGATTTTCTACCCCAATCTCAGAACCATCAAGCAGGTTATTGATGGTACACCTAAGAGAGTAAAGGTATGTATGAAATGCCTGAAAGCCATGGCAAAAGTGTAAAAAGGTGGTTACTATGAGGCTTATTAATTTAAGCCTCTGTTCTCATCTCACTTTACCCTGACTATTTGGAATATTTCGGTTGCACCACTCTGCCAATAGGATATGAGCCCAGCATACGATAAAAAGTGGTGATCTCCTGGAGATGAGAGACAGCGTTTTTTGAAACAGTGCTTCGTATATCGCCTTTAAAATCCAGATAAAACAGATACTGAAACCCTCTGGTGTTAACCGGTCTGGATTCTATTTTATCCAGATCAATATCACGCAGTGCGAATACACTCAATGCTTTAAAGAGCGCACCGGGGATATTTTTCATTGAGAACACAATAGACGTTTTCATTTGTTCACTTCTGGTTTTATTCTCTTTTTTTGATACCACCAGAAATCTTGTTGTATTCCCCTTATTGTCTTCAATATTGGATTCGATCACTTTCATATCGTAATCGATGACCGCCTGCATTGATGCTATAGCGGCAGTATCCCTGAGCTGATCATCTTTGATCTTTTTTACAGCGAGTGCGGTGTTAGAAAAAGCGATCAATTGCTCTTTTCTGAACTTTTTCAAATAGTTTTTACACTGTGCAAATGCCTGGGGGTGAGAGTAAATTCGTTTCACACTCTTTAAATCACACCCTTGGTTAACCATCAGTTGATGATTGATCTTTAGGTAGATTTCACCGGTAATATTCAATCCGCTCTCAAGAAGCATATCATAATTTTGATAGATGCTTCCGGCAAAGGAGTTCTCTATGGGTATGATACCGAACGGATGCGTCCCGTTTGCCACAACCTTGAAGACATCCTCAAATTCCGGAAATGATATGGCCCTCTGTTTTTTTCCAAAGTACTCTTTTGCTGCAAGCTCACTGAATGCTCCCCGTTCGCCAGGAAATGCAATTGTCATCTGTTTACTCTCCCGAATCCGGAAAATCTGGTTTTATAATATTGCTCGTCTAAGCCACTGTACATAACACCACCCGAAGAGCTGGCGTGAATAAATTGTCCGTTCCCCATATAGATACCAACATGATCTATCCTTGATCGCCTCTGGGCAAAAAAGACCAGATCCCCCATTCGAGCCCGCGATGGGGGCACTCTGCTGGTATTTTTTCTCATTTGAGCCGATGAGTAGCTGAAGTCAATGCCATACACCTCTCTGAACACTACACTGACCAACCCTGAGCAATCCAACCCTCTGCGTGTCTTTCCCCCAAAGCGATAGGGTGTTCCCAGGTATGACTCGGCAACGCTCTTCATTTTTGATGCAGATGGCGTTACCTGGGTACGCCTGTTTACCCCGCGCTGGCTTGCTGATGGTGTCGGTGCGGGTGATTCACGAGTATAGCGTACCGAAGGTGCACAACCTGCATAAATGAACAGCACACTAGAAATTATGATCAGCTTCATATCTGTCCCGAGTTTTATACCTTCATCTCACCAATGGTTACTGCACGATATTTTGAACCGCAAACCCAATTTTCATCAGTACGTCCTCTCTCCATTTCGGAGAGAGAAACTGCACCCCAATCGGTAACCCATCAGGACTTTTCCAGCACGGGACACTGACACCTGGAATACCGGCCAGATTTGCGGAAACAGTATAGATATCGGTAAGATACAGTTGAAGCGGGTCACTGATTTTTTCCCCTATTTTAAATGCAGGTGTAGGTGCAACGGGTGCTATTACAGCATCACATGTTCCAAAGGCCTTATTGAAGTCCTCAGCAATGAGTGTCCTTACCTTTGCAGCTTTGAGATAGTAGGCATCGTAGTAACCGGAGCTAAGGACATATGTCCCCAGCATGATTCTTCTTTTCACCTCGGAGCCAAATCCCTGTTCCCTGGTTTGGGCATACATATCATCCAGAGAATCCACCTTTTCAGCCCTGAAGCCATACTTAACCCCGTCATACCGGGCGAGATTGGATGAAGCCTCCGCAGTGCACAGTATATAGTAGGCAGCTATCGCATACTCTAGATTAGGCATTGACAATTGAACCAACTCGACCCCTTGACCTTTAAGGGAATCCATCAGTTTTTGGATGGAGGTGCGGACATCATCAGAGAGCCCCCGTGCAAAATATTCATCAGGAACACCTATGCGAAGCCCCTTGAGATCGCTGGTGTACAGACTTTGATCATCAACAAACGGTTTTCCGGCACAGGTGGAGTCTCTGGAATCGGGTTGAGATATAACCGAAAGTAGTTTCCCGGCATCCCTTATATCATTTGTAATGGGACCGATCTGATCGAGAGAAGAGGCAAATGCAACCAGGCCAAAACGTGAGACTCTGCCATAAGTGGGTTTAAGTCCCACAGCGCCGCAATGGCTGCACGGCTGACGAATAGAACCGCCGGTATCTGATCCAACAGCAACCTCAACCATTTTTGCTCCAACCGCAGCAGCACTCCCTCCGCTCGAACCCCCGGGTATGCGCTCTGAATCACAGGGGTTATGAGTGATACCATTTACCGATGTTTCTGTAGTTGACCCCATGGCAAATTCATCAAGGTTGGTCTTTCCCACAATCACTGCACCTGCATTGAGCAGAGCATCGACCACCGTAGCATTGTACATGGGGACAAAGTTTTTCAGCATGCGTGAGGCACAGGTGGTGGTAATTCCCTTGGTGCAGATATTATCCTTGACCCCAACCGCAACGCCCAGCAGCGGCATCTTTTTCTTTTCATCTGCTGAGAGCTTATCTAACTGCTCAGCTCTGTTCATTGCCATCTCATGCAGAACGGATACAAACGAATTGATCGACTTATCCATTTTGTCAATTTTGGCCAGCGACTGTGCAACAACGTCCACACAGCAGAGTTCACCCCTCTGTATCTGGTCAACCAAGTTGTTTACGGGGGATTTGGAGATCGTCATCTAAAGAGATACCTTTCTTTTGACTATTTATACCAACGGAAGAAATAGAGACTCATGAGAATGCCGCCTATGGACAAGAGACTAAAGCGTATCTGAAATCCTAGCTGAAACCGGATCGCATTGAAGTCTATGAGTACAGGTCTGTTATTAGCGAAATCACCGATTCCAAAAGGGATACTGAACGTAAAAAAGGTTTTCACCACGTTTTCACCAGGGATCATCTCTACAAGAGTATTCAAATAAGAGCCTATCAATATGCCGACCAACACAACCAGAAGCATTGTAGAGAAGCGTTTTTGCATAAGAGGAACAGCCATTTTTCCAATCCTTTCCCTATACCTAAAACATTAAAGGTCACACCGTACCGACGTTACCGGTATAATATAATATTTGTTAATAACAACACCGCAGAGGGTTTAGTTAACTTTTTGGTGACTGCTGTAAAACGATTTCCATTTCGAGTTGCACCCGGTCCCTTAGGACCTTGATTTTAATGGTATCATCGACAAAGTAATCAACAAAGAAACCCTCAATATCAGTATGGGAATGAATAGTACGATTGCCCATCCGTTTGATTATATCCCCCGTTTTAAGCCCTGCGATCTCTCCGGGGCTATTGTCCTTAACACTAACGATCACCACACCCTCAATGGTATCATACCCCAGAGCCAGAGCGACAGAACGGTTGAGATTTTGGACAGAGATTCCGGTCCACACATTACGCCGATGTCCGTAGGTAATCAGTTCCTGGGCAACTTTTCGGGCACGGTTTATGGGAATGGCAAAGCCGATACCCACCGACCCCTTGGTCTGCTGGCTTCCGGTGTAGATGAAAGCATTGATACCGATAACTTCTCCCAGGGCATTGACTAGTGGACCTCCTGAGTTTCCGGGATTTATGGCCGCATCAGTCTGAATCATGTTCTGATAGTAGACCCCTTCAGAGGGAGCGAAGTTACGATCCAGGGCACTAACCACCCCAACGGTAACCGTTGGGTGAGCATCATTGATAAAGTTCAGAAACGGGTTGCCGATGGCAATGCTCCACTCGCCGATAAAAACCTGATCTGAATTACCGAATTTTACAGGTTTGAAGTTAGTGCCCTCAACGGCGATAACCGCCAGATCAGAAATATCATCAGAGCCCACAACCTTTCCCTCAAGCCGTCTTCCATCGGGAAAATTAACATATAATTTGGCGGCATTTTGTACGACATGATTGCTGGTAAGAATCATCCCGTCTCCACTTATCACCACCCCCGAACCGATACTTTCAACCTGACGATACCTGGGCATCTGTTCATTCCCGAAAAAGAAATTGAAAAAATCATCTCTGGGATAGGACGGTCTGACTCTTCTTATCTGTGTAACCACGATACCGACCACACTTGGAGCGACCTTATAGGTAGCGTTGACGATCGCGGTTTGTCTTGACACTGCAATTTCATCTGTGGATTGCAGGCTCGTAGCGACATTGGGATTATAGATTACCTTTCTGTCCTCTGCTACCAGGACTTGATCGGTTTTTGGCAGCCAGGAGGTGTAGATACGCCGTATCACTTCCCCACCGGTAAAAAAACCTGCGGCCATACCAACAATAAGAAACAACAGATAGATCTCAACCTTCCCCCTCCTTGTACCCATTACAGCTCCTCCGGCTCAAAATAGTCAACCCATTCAAGAACAAGCCCGCACGCAGGCGCAGTCTGTCCGGCTCTGCCCCTTGTTTTTGAAAGGATGATGGAATCGATTGTTTCCTCTATCTGCCCTCTGCCGATATCGATCAGTGTACCTATCACCGAGCGGATCATTTTATAGATAAATCGGTCGGCAGTAACAGTAAAGATGAGCAGTTCTCCTTTTTTTTCCACTGTGGCATTTTCAACGGCACACACCATATTGTCGGTTGAACTCCCCGAAGCACAGAATGTGGTAAAATCATGTGTGCCGCGCAAACACTTTACATTAGAGGAGACTTTGTCCCAACAGACAGAGTGATAAAGCATCCATGCCCTGTTTTGAAAGAGGGGCATTTTTCGCTCAACGATGTGGTATTGATATGTTCTTGTCTTAGCAGAAAACCGTGCATGAAAATCATCCCTGACCCTCTTTAACCCATAGATAGCAATATCCTTCGGCAGCAGTCCATTGACCGACATCTCCATTCGCAACAGATCGGTGTGTTCGGGCAGATCTATGTGTGCACCCTGGCCTCTGGCATGCACTCCAGCATCAGTTCTGCCAGCACCGGTAATGGTACAGGCATCTCTGGTAACCACCGAGAAGGCGTTCTGGAGTTGTTGTTGTATTGAAGGGGCGTTTGGCTGCACCTGCCACCCGCCATACTCAGTTCCATCATACTCGACTCTGAAAAAACACCTCATAAAGCGATTGCCTCACTCATCGCATGTTCAATTTTGATAATTCTGCTGCAAAACATCAAGACCATATTTTTATCCGGATTTATGCGTCCGCTTTTTACCCCTGTATCGAATTCAAACAGCATCTTTATGATCTGTCTGAGCTGTGTAGTGGAAAAATTTCCTGCCTGATTTACAATTCCAGATTTAAGGATAACCGGATAGGCTCTCTTTTTCTCTTTTTCAGAGAGCAACCCAGCAGCGATACCCACAGTAGCGGCTGCTTGATTTTTAGTGGAGTAATCAGAGCTTGATAATTTCCTGAACACATCAGGGTTTGATCTGCAGAATCGCTTGATGCGGTAGAGTGCCCAGAAATGTCTGAACAGAGCATTGATCATTAGTGGTGCATAAAACTTATATGAAAAGAGAGAATCGATAATTTCAAGGGTTCTTGGCAGCTGTTTTTCACCAATAGCATTGGCAAGTTCATAGACGGTCATGGATCTGCTGGACCCGGTGATTTCAGTTATGATCTCACGATTGACCGCTGCCCGGGGAGGGAGATGAATATCAATTTTCCTTAACTCCGAGTAAAGCACATTAAGATCATAGCCGACCTGATCTACCAGATATGCAGCATCAGCAAGGCTAATACTTCTTGAGAACAACGAACCGATATTGGATACCAGCCATTTATCGATTGCATAATCGGGTGGTTTGGCAAAGGTTTCCACCGCGATACGTGGATCCGATGAGCGTTCTTTGAGTTTTAGTGCTTTGACAAAACTGTTTTTTTCACCAGTAGCCTTCTCTTCCCCCTCAATTATGAGCCGGATATCATCAGTTAACTCATAATTGAGGTAACGGTTAATCTCCTGAAGATCACCTGGAGAAAGTGACTGTATATGGCGGATAAAGAAGATCCTTGGTTCTCCAAACATCGAAGGCGTAATGATCTTTTGTAGAAAGAGAGGGATTTTCTCTTCAGCAGAATCGAAATTTATCATCTGGCACTGCCCGCAGGTGTTTTTGACATTTTCAATAAATTTCTGCCAGCGATTCTCCTTTGCCAGGGAATCATTGCCGGTAAGAATAAGTATTGCGGGCTGAATATCGATTTTAGTGTTCATATGGTAAGCGACTCCACTACAAATTGACTTTATTGATTATCCGGGTGAACAGATATTCCTGGGTAATTGTTTTTCACATAATCCCGGTCTGAGCAGAGAAAAAAATTGACACTTTTAATCGAGCTATCTGTTCCATCTGCACAACAAAACAGTGAATATACTTTTATGATACAAAAGCTGCTCAGCAATGCTGAAAAAAAAGTAAAAGGAGGAGAGCATATACTCATGAGGATTAACAGCAGACAGTAACCTGGCTTTTCCCTTTTCGTTTTGATGCATACATCGCCTTATCAGCCTTCTCTATAAGCGCATCTTTTGAGATGGGCTTATCCCCTCTGTATACCGCCAGCCCAAAGCTTGCAGAATAGTTGAAGGTGGCCGAAGCGCAGGTGAAGGGTTGTTCTGAAATCTTTTGGCAGATCCTTTCAACAAGGATTTGGCTGCCCTGCTCTTCCCCCTCGGGCAGAATCAGGCAAAACTCCTCCCCACCGTACCGGGCAAGTATATCAGCGCAGCGAATACTGGAGCTGAGACGGCGTGTAAGATCTATTATGACCGCATCCCCAACCTGATGCCCGTAGGTATCGTTAATTATCTTGAAGTTATCGATGTCTAAAAGGACAAGAGAAAAAGATGAGTTACGTCTGTTTGCCCTTGCAATCTCACGCTCAAGTGTTTCATGAAAGAAACGATGGTTCCCCACACCCGTAAGGCTGTCGGTTTTGGCCTCAAAACGGGCGACCATATCAGAATAAGCATGCTCAACAACCGATGATACCAGAGAGGTAAAGACGTACATGAATTGCGAATGACCCTTACTCTCTATCTCATTTTTAAATACTGAAATAGAGCCGATAGTTTTACCGGCGACAATCATCGGTACTGAAACAGATTGTAGTTCTTTGTCAATAGCGGCCTGTTTTTCTCCCTGTCTTCCCCTATGGATGTGAAGAGGGATTTTCTCAGAGACAAATTCCTGCTCACTAAGATAGGAGAAGCACTTATCCCAGGAGCGAGTTAACTGGGTTCTTATACTCTTTTCATCAAGTTCCCCATATGAGGGGGAAACATAGATCTCCTGGTATCCCTGCAGATCTACACCGACAACACAAAAGGCAGCTC
The DNA here is from genome assembly GCA_007115975.1 of Chitinispirillum sp. Taxonomy (GTDB): domain Bacteria; phylum Fibrobacterota; class Chitinivibrionia; order Chitinivibrionales; family Chitinispirillaceae; genus Chitinispirillum. Next base: position 6,737 of record SKJJ01000147.1, on the reverse strand, counting down.
CAGTTCGCTGATTAGCTTCATCCAGAACCACTTTCATTATTTCTGAGATCTCAAGAGACATCATCAGCTTGCGCGTAAAGTAATAAAGGGCAGTGATATCGTAGATATGCTCCTTTACACCCGGTTCAAGCATGTCTGATTTTTGCATCAAGTGGAGACTTTTGAGATGGAAAATTCTTGAAGCGATTGCTTTCTCGACCTGGAACAGGAAATCGGAGATAGCAAAGGGCTTAGAGAGATAGGAAACTGCGCCCAAATTCAGTGCATCAGTTGCAGAGTCCAGGGTAGCATAGCCGGTAATAATTATCACCTCGACAAATTCATCCCTGCTTTTAGCATATGCTAAGATCTCTGTGCCGAGGATGTCCGGTAGTTTAAGGTCTGTCACTATTACATCAAAACAGTGCTGATCGATCAGTGCAGTTGCATCCTTACCAGAGTTACAGACGGTGGTGTTAAAATGAGGAGCGAGTGCAGTTTTTAAAACCTCACAGATTACATCCTCATCATCAACAATGAGAACCTTACATTCACAAGGGCGTTTGATTAGTGGTTCAGTACCCATAAACCTCTTGAATGAATCCTGACACTTAAGCCAGAAGACAGGAAAGGAGCAACAGTGATTGGCAATTAAAATAGTATTTTACACTATACAATGTAAAAGTATCTAAAAAAATAACTGTTACAGTGATTTGACTTGCAAATAACCAATCGCCCAAACACCCTATACAGCAACGATTACAAAAAAAGGTCCGTATTCCAGACACAGTGCTTTAAAACGTATTCCCGGGCGAGCAGATGCAACCACAGCAACCGACTTTTTACCCAACAGATCTGTAAGAGCCATAATGTCGGTCTTTTTGGATGAAGCGTTCAACAAGGAGCATGAAAGTTTGACTTCCCATTAGGGCAAACCTATTTTTTTCTATCAATGGTGTACTTAACTGTACCCTCTGGATTACCTAAACATATTATAAAATACGGGTGGATAATGGTTTCTACAGCACTACGACGCTTATCATTTTTAACTTTTTTGCCGGCGATACTGATCTCATGCTCTCAGGAGAGCAATCTTACCCAGGCGGGATCAGGCATAATACGAGAGGTGAACCCTGGACTTACTGAAATGGAGGGGACATTTCGTGAATTAAGCGATAAAAAATTGATCATAGACAGCCTTAGTCTCCCGCGATCAGCATCGGACAACTCGTTTGGGCACTTTCCCAGAACTGCAAAGATCATAACCGGTGCAATCCATAATCTGCATATATCAGGCTATGCAGGTTTTAATGTACCAAACAGAGGATTTGATGCGGGGGATACCGTAATAAGTGCCTATCTTCATGTTAATGCCCACTCTCACCACACCGACTCTTCCCAGTCCCATGAGATACGCCTCTACTCAACTGAAGCCAGGGATGCAGACCAGCCAATCAGGGCATCTCTAACCGACACTCTGCTGGGAACCGTTTCGATCACTAAGGGGTCCAAAGATTCCATCGAGTTGTCGGAAGAATTAACCAACAGGATCTTTGACGTACTACGGTTTGATACTACCGGAACAGCGGGCGATGCTCTTCCGGAGTTGCAGTTTGGTTGCATAATCCCGGACAGCAGCAGCGATGCCAAACACTTATCTGTTCCATACATCATTTTAACCAGAGGAACTGAAGATGGGGTAAAAAGAGACTCCATTGTCGGCAGCGCCCGATACACTGTTCACGAAACGGATACCGACTCGCTCTCTTTGCTGCCCGTCTCAAGGCAAAGCGCAGGAAGAGTAGCCGTTATGGAGTTTGACCTTTCAGAATTATACAACAGTGCAGAGAGCGGATACAGTGAAGTACTGATGGGCTCTCTTGATTTTGAAGAGATCCCTGGTCGCACACATAGTGTAGAAAAGGACACCCTTAACTTAAGGTACATGTTTCTTGATATGCTTATAGAGGATCACCAGACATTGACCGAAAAGTTCGATCTGAGCAGTACAACCAGAAGGATCCTTTTTGACCAGGATACCACTTTGAGCATTTCAATCAGATCTGATTTGCAGAAATTTCTACGAAGAAACGGATCGGGCAGCGGTTTTTTATACATAAAAGCTAGTTCAAGCAAAGAACCACTCGGACAGGTTATAACATGGCCCTCACCTTTCTTTAATGCAGTCCTAACAACAATTAAATAAGTATAGGAAAACCAATGATTTATAAGACACTACTTGTTCTTGCAACTATTGCTGTTACAATAAATGCAGACTCTTTTCTTGGCCTGGGCTACCCGCTTGGGGTTCCGGCACAGAATGCATCGGGTTTAATCAGGTCGATGAGTGGTACAGGAACTGGTTTAAGAGATAACTTCGCAGGTTTTTCTGCCAATCCTGCCAATATGGCCATGCCCAACTACTCTAGTATCTCCGCCGTTTTTTCCATGAATTACTTTGCATTCAGAAGCGAAACCACCGACTATTCCAACAGCACCAGTCCGTCTCTTCTTTCGTTTATTATGCCCCTTGGCCAGTTGGGAAATGCCGGTATTTCAATCGATAAAAGAACAGAGGGCAGTGTCAGCTTCAGATCTGCTCGGTCCCTGAGTGATGGCAATGGCTCAGGGGGGGATTCAGTCTATACCGGCCTTGTCAGAGATGGCGGGCTTACATCATGGCAGGGGGGGTGGGGATACCTGTTTGATAATGGACTGAGCATTGGTTTATCCTACCAACACCTTTATCACGAAATGACCACCGACCAGATATATGGCTATATCAGTGATTCAAGAGGAGCTCACAGCAATGTCGTGCAGGGAAGCAGTGTCGGGTTTCCTGCAAAAGGTATCAGTGCTGGAGTTCTTTTTCCTGTGAGCAATCTGACGGTTGGTTTTACAGGAGAGTACATCTTGCCTTCCGAAGGGACCGTAACCACCAGAGACATACTGCTTGATACAATAGTGCGGACAAAGTCGGACATATCAGTTCATCTGCCCCCTTCAGTCTCTTTTGGTCTTTCATATAGTTTTAACCACCAGTGGCTTGCTGCTGCAGACCTTGCAACGACACTCTGGGAACGGTACATTTCAGATTTTGAAAAGGGTGCGGAATATCGCACAACCTACTGCGCATCTGCAGGTATACGATATACACCCGTGAGTGGCCAGATTTCTCAGCGCTACAGTGAAACGATCGATTACAGAGCAGGAGTTCGTTTCTCCCAGATGCCCGTTGAGGGTGCCTCAGAAAGAGCTCTGACTTTAGGTATCGGTCTGCCAGTTCAGGAAAAATCCGGTTTAGTGGATATTGTATTTGAGATGGGCAGACACACTAATGATCAGTTCAAAGATTATTATGAATCCTTTTACAGCATCCATTTAGGAATTAACAGCCTGAACAGATGGTTTGAGAGAACTACACAGTCGACCTATTGAGAACCATATAATTGATTGTGTATCAGTTAAGCACTAAAAGGACACAACCGAACAGTAACCCCGGTACTTTTTCGATCACAAACAAAATAACCATGGACAAAACAGATGGGTGGCTGCTTTTTGTAGCCTGTAAGGGGTGTTACTACGGGTATACATTTTTGAATTGAAGGGTTGTAATTGCCACAAGAATAAGTTACAATGTATACGGTTATTTAAGGGTATAGATGATGGCTACTTGTTTTCGATAATGCCCCAGGGGTGTTAAGGTAAGTTGGTGTCATAATCCGTTCACCCAGAGCTTCCAGTCGAAGGGTTCCAGTTGCTTTCTTCTGGGGCATAAGAACACTTCGATACGGCCAATAAGAATTGACCTGCTCAGAGTGGCTGCTCGCTGAGGCTTAACTCAACACCTCTGTTTTAAATCCCCCTGAGGGGGACAAAACGGAGTTTTCGCTGAATAGCGCAGCAGTGCCGAAACAATAGAGAGTAATTATCACATGATTTGCTATATATAGTAATCTTAGGGTTGATTTTAGAGTGGTGTTTCCGGAATTATTTCAAGTAAGACAGATATGCTCGGCAGAAAAAACAGAAAACGAATAATTACCCGTCGGATACGCAAAAAGAGCGGCCTTAGGAAAAACAGTCTCATCCCGACATCTCTGAGTGCCGTGGATACCAAAAAAAGTGTTGCTCCCTATGATGACTATTCAGATCCGCAAATACCCCAAAGGTATAATGAAACATATATAAGAGCCATACCAAGAGATCCGGAGCACCTCTATGTGTACTGGGAAATCAGCCCTGAATCGCAGGATACAATCAAACGCACCATGGGTGAGGAAACAATCAGCTCAAAGGACACACTGCGTCTGATACAGCTAAGGGAACAGTGCGGCCCCAAAAAAGAGTGTTCTGTTGATGAAATAGTTATACACGACCAAACTCGTAATACCTTAGTAAAAGTGCCCGTTTCAGACAGATCCTATAGGGTAGAGTACGGAATAACCACAACAAACAAGCAATTCACTCCGGTTTCAGTTTCCTCCCCTGCAGCAGTGCCCACCCAGACACTCTCTGCACCGCCGCCATCGGTTAAGAGTGTCGACACTGCGAGGATTACCGCCGCCATTTTTGACCGCACTTCAACAGGTCAATCTTCAGAGCTGACTAGCACGATAGAGACCGGCTCAGGTGATTTCAGCTCCGACTCAACATTCAGAGAAGTTAAGAAACAGCAATGAGCAAAAAGCCGGAGAAGAGCACCATTGGTCCAGATGGCTATCTTTGTCTTGTACTGCATGCTCACCTCCCTTTTGTCCGCCACCCTGAAAATGAGTACAAGATGGAGGAGAACTGGTTTTATGAAGCGCTGACTGAAACCTACATCCCCTTTTTGCTGATGTTTGGAAACCTCAGGGATGACTCTATTCCGTTTCGGTTAACCATGTCCCTGACTCCCCCGCTCTGTGCAATGATGAATGACCCTCTGTTACGGCAGCGATACGTCAAGCATTTGGAGAGGCTCATCACTCTGGCCCAAAAAGAGATGGTTCGAACGAAAAGTGATCCACAGCTGTATCAGAACGCAAAAATGTACTATAACCGTTTTCAGCTTTGCCTTCACTTTTTTGACAATGTTTGCCAGCGAGACCTCATAAAAGAGTTCAGGACATTTCAGGACCAGGGATTTCTTGAGATCATTACCTGCGCTGCCACCCATGGTTACTTGCCGAACATGCAAAACAACGAACATGCGGTGCGGGCACAGATAAGAGTTGGCATAGAGTCCTACATCAGCAACATGGGAAAAGCTCCGGCTGGAATATGGCTTCCGGAATGCGGATACTATCCGGGACTGGAGAGGATCTTATACGATGAGGGGATACGGTTTTTCTTTCTTGAAACTCACGGCCTGCTCCTGGGCAAACCTCGTCCATCATACGGAGTGTTTGCCCCTGTTTATTGCAAGGAGGCACCGGTAGCCGCTTTTGGAAGGGATGTTGAGTCATCCCGCTCGGTCTGGAGTGCTCAACAGGGGTATCCCGGCCACCCAAATTACCGCGATTTTTATAAGGACATCGGCTTTTCACTGGACATGGATTACATCGCCCCATACATTGATCCGGCAGGCATCAGGGTGCAGACCGGGATAAAATACCATCGAGTTACCGATATCCATTCAGAGGAGAAGGAGATCTACAGTCGCCAGGATGCCCTTCATACCGCATCGGTTCATGCAGGGGAATTCATGTTCAACAGAGAGCAGCAGATAAAGCATCTTGGAAAACTGATGGACAGGCCCCCGGTAATTGCCTCTCTGTACGATGCGGAGCTTTTCGGTCACTGGTGGTATGAGGGTCCCGAATGGCTCAACTACCTTTTCCGTAAGAGTGCCTTTGAGCAGAGTACATATGAGTTCATAACTCCCTCACAGTATCTGAAAATGTACCCGGACAACGAGACCAGTGAGCCATCATTTTCAAGCTGGGGTGAAGGCGGCTACTCCTATGTGTGGCTCAATGAGAGTAACAGCTGGATATATCGCCACATTCACCACATGGAAAACCGCATGACAGAGAGTGCACAGAGGTTTTCCGGTGCGCAGGGGGTAACCAGACGGATACTGAATCAGATGGCGCGGGAGCTGCTTTTGGCTCAGTCCAGTGACTGGGCATTCATCATGAAAACGGGAACCATGGTAGAGTATGCAAATAACCGGACCAAGAGGCACATCTCCAATTTCCTGAAACTGCATGAGCTGCTCGATAAAGAGGTTAAGGACGAACAGTTTCTCTGTGTGCTTGAGGAGCGGAACAATATTTTTGCTGAGATTGATTTTGGGGTTTTCGGGTGATGGTTGGGGCGGCAACATACATTAGCGTACCGATCTTACGCTACGAAAAGTCACATGCGGTTGAACACCAAGAGCATCACCGACCCGGCGCAAAAACGACAAACTGACATTTTTATAATTGCCCGACTCGAGCCTGGCGATACAGGATTGGGAGTTATAAAACCCTACCATCCCCGCAATTCATTCAAATTAACAATCCTGCGTTTTGTCTCATTTTCATCAACTGTAACAGCAATTACCGGCTGAAAATATGAGAGTACCTGTTTTTCAGAGAGCAGTCTTCCGCTCAGGGTGTAATACCTTTTTTTGGGAGTAGATACAGTGCTGATACCACTTGCAGATGGTGCGGCAACTGAAACAGAAGAGTAAATGTATTCTTCTGTGCCAATTTCGCTGTACCCAAAACCGGACATATAGCTGACAAATTTTAAATCTGTGTCATCACTGATTGGTATAGGATCAG
>SKJJ01000136.1 GCA_007115975.1 Chitinispirillum sp. | reverse complement strand
GGCACTGGTATTTTAATTTATATCTTTGAAAAAGAGTAACGGCACAACGCAAAATCTCACATTCCTTTCCTAACCCGGCACTCCCGCTGGTGGTCCCCCCGAACGTAAACTTACACTGTAGCCGAACAAAGGCCACAAGGGGGAGACCTCCCGGCAGTACAAATTCCTATATTTTTTTTATTGCCTTTTGAGCTGGTGAGAAAAAGGGTAAAGGTGCGCCGCTGTGGTGCAATGGTTGAAATCTTTTACGACGGCCGGCTTCTTACCCGTCACCTCTACAGCAATTACCAATTTCGTTGCACCACCAAAAAAGAGTACATGCCAAAAGACCACCAGTTTGTCAAAGGCCTCACACCTGGTTGGATAATCGCACAAGCTGCCAAAGTAGGCCATAACACAGTGAATTTTGTTGCTGAGATAATGCACAGGAATGGACACGTTCAACAGGGGTTTAATACTTCACTGGGGGTTCTTAGTCTTGCAAAAGCGTACACTCCACAGCGACTGGAATCTGCTTGTAAACGGTGTTTGCATTTTTAAGACCGTCACCTACTGCGCAATTAAATCTGTGCTAGAAAATAATATTGACAAGCAAGCAATACCCAACTCTTCAGCTACAGAGATAACCACTGCACAGGCAATTGTACATGAGAACTTGCGCCGGGATTTCAACTAACCAATACAAAGGAGAAAACACCATGAATATGGATACCGTATATCAGCAACTCAATGAGATGCGTCTTTCACGTATGGCCCAACAACTACGGGATAAACTTTCAAACAGCGATTACAGAGATTTGTCTCATGAGGAGTTTATCGCATTCCTTGTGGAAGATGAGTACCTCAATCGCAAGCAGCGACGTCTTTTCAGAATGGTTTCAAGGGCAGGTTTTAAACCTGAGCAACCAGCAATTGAAGACATCATTTATTCGGAGACAAGAGGTTTTTCTAAAAAGGATGCTCTTCAGTTTGGTACACCAAAATGGATAACAGAATCTCGCAATATCATCTTTATCGGTCCAACCGGATGCGGTAAAAGCTTCATCTCACAGGCAATTGCATTACAGGCATTTCTGTTCGAAGAGATTAATGCAGCACGTGGAACAGGACAATATCTTAAGTTCCTCAAGACAATGGCAACGACAAAAGTTTTGATACTGGATGACTTCCTTATGCAGGAAACTTCTGTTCAAGACCTTTCACCGCTAATGGATATCATTGAAGAAAAACAGCAAACTGGATCGATTATCATTACGACCCCGTACCCAATACAAAAATGGCAACACAGGATGCCGGACCCGACAATGGCAGATGCAATATGTGACAGGTTGGTAAGCACCGCATACAAATTTAACATGAAAGGAGACCAGTCTATGCGCCGAAAAGCTGTGAAATCTCAAGTAAAATGACCGGGTAACCCCACAAAAAAACTATTTTGAAAAAAATGGAAACGGAGAGAAGAAATGACCGGTCAAATAACTTGAGATTGCCTGGTCAAATTACTGAGATCGGACATCATAAACAATGAGAAATAGAACACCGTGTCAATTAGTGATAAATTGGTTTTTGCATATATGATTAGAATATATATCTTTTCAGTCAGAAGACTTTTTCCTGCTGGTGTCTAAAGAGTTCAATTGTTGGTGATTCAAGTCTGTTTCGTTCAGGCTATAGTAGTTCTTCTTAGTAAAATATGAAGAAGTAATCAGGAGAGAAACAAACAATGACAGTCCCGAAAAATAACACAAATGATAAAGTGATAAGACCGGCTGCTTTCAGCGGAACGTTCTATCCCTCCTCTGCAACCGAGCTCAGCAATAATCTTAACGATCTCTTTGCTGCTCAGCCTAAAAATCAGGGGGTGCCAAGGTTGTTGATCTCACCCCATGCCGGATATAAGTTCTCTGGGACAGTAGCTGCCAGGGGGTACTCTCAGGTCGATCCCGATACCTCTACCGTCTTTATAATTGGCCCCTCTCATTACAGGGGATTTAACGGGGTACATATATCATGTGTTGACTATTATGAAACTCCTCTGGGTAATGTCTCTGTACATACGAAAATTGTCAATGAAATTAAAGAGAGTTCACTATCAGTAAGTGTGCCGGAGGTTGAGTATCTGGAGCACAGCCTTGAAGTGCAACTGCCGTTTTTACAGACCAGGCTTAAGGCCTTCTCTATCGTTCCCATAATTATCGGTAATGCACCGGTTGATGAGATAGCGCGGATGATAATTCCGTTTATTGACGGGAAAACGCTTGTGGTGGCATCTTCAGATCTCTCCCATTTTCTGGATCATTCAGAGGCTTGTATTACCGATAAAAAAAGCATTGAGACCATTCTGGGCAAAGGTGAGGATGATTGTATCGATAGCTGTGGTGAGACTGCGATACGGGTGCTCATGAGACTGGCCCAAATGATAGGGCTAAAACCACAACTTCTTGACCTGCGCACCTCATTTGATACTGCTCCTCAGGTTGGTTCCTCGCGAGTGGTGGGGTATGCGTCGGTGGCATACCTGGATACTCCTGAAACTGATGGGGCAGCAGAAAACCCAATCTCAGCAATGGGGCAGCTGCTCAATGATGAGGTTAAATGTGCCTTGTTGGAAAATGCCAGAGGCAGCATACGTTCGGCAGTATGTAAAGAGGAGTTCTGCGAAAGTGAGTTGCCGCGTGAGTTGGCTCTCAAAAAACTTGGCTGTTTTGTTACCCTGACAAACAGTGGTAAACTTCGTGGGTGTATCGGCTGCATTGAGCCGGTGAAACCACTTGCTGAATCAGTGAAGGAGAATGCCGTCAGGGCAGCCATTTGTGATCCCCGTTTTCCTCCACTTATGATGGGCGAAATCGATGGCATACACATAGAAATCTCCATTTTGACACAACCCCAAAGAGTGGAATTCACTACACCAGAAGAGTTACTTGCAAAATTAAATATAGGGGAGGATGGGGTGATCCTTAAAAGCGGTTTGCGGGAGTCAACATTTCTGCCGCAGGTCTGGAAACAATTGCCGGATAAAACATCCTTTCTGAAGCACTTGTCTCTTAAAGGGGGCATGGGGCCTGATGGCTGGAAAACAGCTCTGGTCCAGGTATATAAGGTGATTCATTTCGGTGAGGCAGAGTATTCAGAAGAATAGAACTAAGAGCCACTGATTCTAGAAACTAAATCTCCCAGATGTTCATAAGCGTTTTGTTCAACACGCTCCATCAGAACCCTCTGGAGCTCCTCTTGCATAACTGCAGCACTGCTGTAACGATCTTCAGGTTTTTGAGCAAGTGCTTTATTAAGGATGTCAACAATCTCCCTGCTTATCTGCTTTGATGGAACAATTTTTTTGTATCTTCCCTGAGCTTTGGCTGATAAAAGAGGAGCAATCTCTCTCTGAGGGAATGCTTTCTCACCCGTTAAAAACTCAAACAGCGTAGCTCCCACTGAATAGATATCACTCTGAACACTAACAGTATCTTCATTAAACTGCTCGGGAGCCAGATAGGGTAAAGTGCCAACAATCTTTCCGTTATCACCAGTATTAATTGAAACTGTACCCGGTCGTGAGATTCCAAAATCGGTCAGTTTGATTTTCCCACTTTTGCTAAGGATAATATTGGCCGGCTTTATGTCACGATGGATTATTCCACGGTAGCTCTTTCCATACATAGTTACCACCTGATTGTGAGCGTAGTGAAGTGCCCTGCAAAGAAGCACCCCAATACACAGTGCCTGCTCTACCGTTAGAAGTTTACATGTGCGCATTACTTTGTCCATCGAGGTTCCATTTACGAACTCCATTTCGATATAGGGCATTGAATGCCATACAGCAACGCCATAGCAGTGGACAATATTGGGATGATCGAATTTGGAAATGATTTTTATCTCTGTTTCAAACCTGTTAAGGTTGTTGCCGGGTAAATCCGGTTTGAGCACCTTGATTGCCCGATACACCTCCATTGTGGGATTCCAGGCCAGGTATACATCCGCCATTCCGCCAGAACCGATGCACCCAAGTATCTTTGCACCTGCAATCTTTCGTATCTTTTCCAACTCTACTGCTGAAATAACAGAAGGTGTTGTGGAATGATTGCCCTCTGCAGAAGACCGTTCAGTTGAAACCAATGCTAAAGCGGCGGTGTCGATACCACAAAAACTCATTGCGAACTTGACGGTTTTTGTGGGGGAGAGTGGCCTTAGGAAATCCCGTTCGTTAGGCGGGGGCAGCGTATCGGCGCTGCTGTCAGGGGGGTCAAGAGATAGTGCTTGGGAGGATTGAAATTCTACTTTTTGAACCGCTAGCCCAATAAGAGAAAAAAGAAAAGCGTGTATGTGTGGTACTGGATTCCAGAAATAGTGTACCTGCTGCAAAAGAATGATTCCGGCAACAACGCTGCCGGTCATAATTACCAGCATACAAACAATAGAATAGAGCCGCATATTAGGTGCAAAAAAAAGTAACATTCCAGGAAAAATCAGCAGTAAAATCAACCAATTGATAGCCTCTAGCCATCCACCCCCATATCGAATCCAACTATTATGAATTATATCCAGTGCAGTGTTTGCCCACACAAATACACCCGGGTATTGGTTTCCAATCGGCGTGATAAAAAAATCCGAGCTTGCCCCCGGATCAGTTACTCCAACAAAAACCAGTTTGTCTCTAAGCTTTAGGAGATCGGTGTTGTTACCGATAAGTTCCGATGCAGAAATAACTTCAAGCGGTTGTTTATTTTTTCTATAGTTTATAAAAAAACTTCCGGCATATGATGTTAGCGGAATAAAGCGTCCACCAAGGTGCACACCCGGTGCCCCATCAAGAACAATTTGGTCCGGTCTTAGTTGAAAAAATGCTGCAGCTGAAGCAACCCCAAAAGAGGGGTAATAGTCTTGCCCCATTCTAATGACGTGAATTGATTCCCGCAGTACCTGACTGGTGGTACTGGTGGTAACATTCAGAAAGCCACGGTAATCAGCTGTTTCGGTGAGCACCGGTTCAGACCCGGATGTTGCAGACGCTGTAAAAAATGAGGCGCTTTCAAGCATCGCCACTTGTGTCATCATCAGGAATCTATGATTAAATACATCCTCAGGAAGTTCTCTGTTGTTGCTGTCATCTGAAAAGTTGGTGGCACTAAAAGGCAATACCAGACATTTCATTCGGGAAAAAACCGCAGCCAGGCTGTCGGTCTGTTTTTCTTCAGGCCTTTTGGGGAAGAGAAGATCGGGAGCGACTGCTCTTGGAGAGGCTGATTCAATGAGCTCGAAAAGCCTTGCGAGCGTGCTGCGGGGCCAGGGCATTGCTCCCAGTTGGGAGATGCTTATTTCATCAATAGCTACAACTACAACCGAATCTGCGGGCGCACCCTTAGATGCAAGTGCAAAATTAAGGTCATAAAAAATATTGTCGATAAAGCGAAACGGTCTCATGTATACAGTGGTACAAAGGACCAGGGTAGCGAAAAGCAGTACTGCTATATACCTTATTCTCATTGCTCACCCTTCATAATGATCTGGGCGATAATGCGGTCACGATCCTCATTCCACTGCTCCCACTCATCATCGGGATCTCTGTTGAATTCAATCTGTTCACTGGGTTTACCATCTCTACCAACAGAAACCATATTCATTGATTTAACAATCTGAGTCCACTCTTCCATACTGACTTCTCTGGGACCAGCGACTTCATGGGGGCCCGGGATTTCCCGTACTTCGCCTGAAGGAGTTGTTGTGCTTTGGGGGGATGCACCCCGTACTGCAACCTCTCCGGAATAGACCTTTACCTCTGACTCACTCTCACTGTTTACTGAAACCTGATAGACCGTGCCGTGAACGCCTGCGATTGCGGTGGGAAGAGACAGCTCAAAGCGACTGAGCCTGTCCCTGAACCTTTTCATCTTTGTCCAAATCGTCCCATTCTGGCAATTGACACGTGTTTTACCCTCTTCAGCCCTGTTGTCCCGATACCCTTCTATTATCATCTGTGTGTTCTCTTTGAGCCGCACAACCGATTCACGGTTGATGATTATTTCAACCCTGCCATCTGGGCCGGTTATGATCTGATCACCAGGATTGAGCTGTGTGTTAACTGAAAGGGGAATCGTAACCGGATCGTTGATCGGTATAATCCCTGCACTGCCGTGCACATAGGTGACCACACCCTGTGTTGCTTTTATCTTTTGTATAAAAGGGTTTTCTCCCTGAGGCGCTTCACTGTGATCACTTGCAGCTGATTCAATTTTGGTATCCCGGTGCGTTGGTTTACGGAAACGGAGCACTTGTCCATCAGAGACTACATTGATGTCTATCACATCAGGATTATCGCTTTTGACCGCTCTGCCCAACTCAGCAGAATAATAGCCGTAAATCTCTATACAAACCAGGCTTACCGATTCTCCCCTGACCATTTTACGAGTGATAAACTGGTCTGTTCCGCTAATGGTCTTACTTACAAGAACAACACAAACTATTGTAAAAAACAGTGCTGAAATATGGACGTTTTTCATTGTCTGGTACCCCGGATAGAATGTGCAGGGAATAGTAAACCCTTTGTAAATTCTCTTCGAATAAAATGGTATATGGACAAAGCAGAGGTTTAAAATTTCTTCAGCAGCTTGGTTTATCGTTTAGGGCCTGTGCTCAGAACGGGCCTGTTTCAAGGTGCTGCCTCATGGTCAATATGTTACAATATAATGATAAGAAAACGTGTCATCAGGGCAGGGTCAGTGCCCTTTGATTCGTGCCAGAAGGGCTTGCCGTAACCTAAAATTAATTGTAGCTCCTGCTGTTATTTAAGACAAATGGAGGCCGCAATGAGCTGTTTTTGAAAATTAATGCATACAATAGGGGTCTGAAAGTATCATACTATATTTTCGACCAAGTGGCGGTGTTGCCTAAAGGACGGCAAAAAGTATGCGGTTCAGGGTTGAGTATGTATATTTTGTGAACACGGTTGCTGAAAAATGGTATGTGGAATGAGCAAAAAGACCAGGTCTGCCTGATAGTGCAGACTTTTTCTAAACTTACTGTCAGAGCTTATTGGTCGGCGTAAAGAACCCAGTGCGATACCTGTCTTAAAGAAGAACACAGTACATCCTACATATCCCGATAATCATCTTTTTTATGAGGTCTTTTACCCAAAAAAGTGATATTTTAGTAGGAGTAGCTTTTTGGTCAGGTATACTGCAGGGGTGATCTCAGGAGGTGTTGTGGTACAGTTGAACGCAAAGCTCTTTTTTGATTAACGCTTGATTTGGGTGGGCCTATGCCAACGTGCGTGGTGTAAATGCGGCAAAGTGTTGCAAGTATGATCAGGAGTTGACCGTCAGTGCAGTTGTAAATGCATGCTGAACAAAAAACAATAACTAAAGGCGCGGGTATAACCGTAGTTAGCGTATGATAGAAAACAAAAATATACAGGAAAAAGTCGTAATTGCCGGACTTCAGACAAAGGATGAAAATCCCAAGTTGTTTGAAGAGGATATTCAGGAGATGGTGATGCTCTGTGCTACTGCTGGGGCTGAGGTGGTTGAGGTTTTTATCCAGAAACGTCTCCATCCGGAATCGTCAACCTTTTTAGGTGCAGGCAAATTACATGAGATAAAAGGGTTAATGCGCTCCAAAGGGGTAAAGACACTGGTAATCGATGCACACCTTTCACCCGGACAGGTGAGGAATATCGAGGAACTTGTCAATGGTAAAGTTCTCGACCGGGGACAGGTGATTCTTGACATATTCTCCCTTCATGCAAAGACTGTTGAGGCAAGGGTGCAGGTTGAGCTTGCTCAGATGCACACTCTTTATCCGCGACTGACCCATGCCTGGACCCACTTTTCACAGCAGGTCGGGGGTATCGGTACCAGGGGCCCAGGAGAGAAACAGCTTGAAGTTGACCGACGGCTTGTTCAGAAAAAGATTCGTGATTTAAAACAGAGGCTTAGCAAAATAGAGAAAAACAGGGATGTGCAGAGAAAGGGCAGGAGTTCGGTTTTTAAAGTCTCTCTTGTCGGATACACCAATGCGGGAAAATCTTCCATCTTGAATGCCTTGAGCGGCTCCGACGTCCTGGTGGAGGACAAGCTGTTTGCCACGCTGGATACCTCCACCCGCAGAACCTACATTCCTGCAATCGGATCGGTGGTCATATCGGACACCGTAGGATTCCTGCGCAAACTGCCCCATCATCTTGTTGCCTCGTTCAGGAGTACGCTGCGGGATGTTTCCGAGGCTCAGCTTCTGCTCATCGTTCTGGATGCTTCAAGTGAATTTTTTGATCAGCATCTGGCAACGGTAAATGAGGTGCTTCATGATCTGGATGCCGATAGGATTCCAAGTATTTTGGTATTTAATAAAATCGATTTGGCAGATGATCCCTTTGTCAGAAAGCAATTGCATATATCCTACCCAGATGCAATTTTTGTCTCCTCCTTTAACAAAGAAAATATGGCTCAGCTTAAGGAGCATATAGGAGAGTTTGTGGTGCACTACCAGAAAAAGCAGAAAGAAGAAAGAATAATCAGAGCAAGAACAAGGCAGTCTGTTTATGGTACTGCACACCATCTGGTGTAAGGGGAAGCAATGAATGATATACCGAGGCCCGAGGAGATTGGTTCAATACGCAACCTCTCCCTTCGTGCAAAGCTTATAGTAGAGGGGATGATTGCGGGGCTTCACAAGAGCCCCTTTCACGGTTTCTCTTCTGAATTTCTTGAATACCGCCCCTATTTAAGCGGTGAACCGGCAGGGAAAATTGATTGGAGAAAATTCGCCAAAACACAAAAGGCTGTTGTAAGGCTCTTTGAGGATGAAACTAATCTTAAAGCCCATATCCTTATTGATAAAAGTGCATCGATGGGATTTAGTTCCGCAACGCTTACAAAATTCGAGTATGCCCGAACTCTTGCTGCAAGCATCGCCTGGATATTTGTCCGTCAAAAAGATGCAGTCGGTGTTGCGGCATTCGATGAAGATCTTAAAACCTATATTCCCCCAGGGTCTACAAATCTACAGCTCAAGACTATCCTGTCTCATCTTGAATCCTTCCAATGCGGGGCATCCACTCGATGCGCAAGGGCCATTGATCAGTTGGCCGGTTCGCTTAAAAAACGGGGAATGTGTATTGTCATCTCAGATCTTCTCGATGACACCTCGGAGATCATTAGAGGGCTGAGGCATCTGCGATTCAAACGGCAAGACACAATTGTGCTCTGTGTGACCGATCCCATGGAGCAGTGTTTCAGTGGTGATTCGGTTCGAAGAATGCGCGATATGGAGACCGGGCGTGAAATTACACTTGACCCTGCCGTTGCGGGCCAGTTCTTTCAGGATGGGATCGGCGCACACTACTCAAAAATTTCCCAAAGCGCGCTGGATATGGGGTGTGATATTGAGATCATAGCAACAACAGAACCTTTTCAGAAGGCACTGCTTCGGGTGATGGAGAAGCGCAAATGCCTTTTCTAAACAGTATCGGATTTTTCCAGCCACTCTATCTGTGGGCCCTCTCTTTTATTGCGGTCATACTGGCTATCCATTTTTTCAGAAAACGCCGGCTGAGTCATTTCGATTTCTCCACGCTGCGATTTTTTACCTCTGTGGCAGTACGCACATCACGCTTACGAAAGTTAAGAAGGTTTCTGCAGTTTCTGGTCAGGGCACTGATCGTGGCATGGTTGGTTATGCTCTTTGCTGGTGTTTACAATCGTCACAACCGGCTTGCACTCCTTCACAACCCCGCCGGAGCAGTTTATACATGGGTCGATCCGTCGGTGAGCATGGAGTATTCTAAAGAGGGGGTGTCTGTTGGAAAGTACGCAAATAACATCGTGGATACCCTTCTTGCTGTTTTGCCTTCAGGGGTTAGGCACTATCACTACGATAATACAAGCGCAGAATTTCTGCACAGGAGATTTTTCAGCGGTGAAGAATTTACGGGGGGGTACGGCTCTTCTGGTCCGGGTGATATGCTACAAGAATTCAGGTCTCAAAAGCCAGACGACAATGCCATACTGATTGTGCTCAGTGATTTTACTGACAAGACAATGGCTGAGTTTGAAGCACTTGAGAAGTACCTGAAAGATATCACGGTAATAGCTGTTTCTGTGGCTCCCCACGACCCGTGGAACTATTCTCTCAGAACATTGTTTTCCCAAAACAGCCCCAATGAAGTCTCCTTTGAGGTATGTGCACAGGGAAGGGGTCTCGATTCAGTTCAGGCAACTGTTACCGTGGATAGCATGAGGGTAGGGGAGGTGCTGGTAAGCTTGCAGGACGGGGATTGCCTACAGTACAGTGTTGAACTGCCCCCTGATATTGGAAAAAGGGAGGGCGTTATCCGGTTACACACCAATGACCCTTTACCAATGGATGACAGTGATTTTTTTGTGCTGTCCCAAGTGCAGTCGCGGAATGTTTTAATTGTTGGTGATAAAAGGGAGAACTCGGTGATAGGGGCTGCATTCAGTTCTCTTGACAAAAACAGGTGGTGGCCGGTGGTAAAACGGTCTGCTCACGGCGTGACTGCACAGGATATACGCAATGCGGATTTAATTGTAATCAATTCGCTGCGAGAACGAAGTGGTGCTCTTGACATGCTTCTTAGCGGAAGTTCGTTTCCGGAGAAGTCCGTTATTTTGAGTCTTGATCCACAGATTACTCCTTCTGCAGCACAAGCAGAGATTATCAGGCGGCTTGATAAGTTTACAGAAAGCATAAGCAGGGCTGATCACGAAAACGGAGTACATCCTGTTATTCCTGATACGCTTATCGAAATGTGGAAAGGGTTTCCTGCACTTGTTTCGGTAAATTCGGTTGTCTACAGTTTGTATAGTGGTTTGGGTGGTGATCCCCTGCTAAAAACCGATCGAGCAGAACCATTGATCTCTACTTTTAAGGATAACGACGGGCGCAGATGGCTTGTTTGTGCCACCCCGCTTGGTCTGACGAAATCAAATAATTTTTATCAGACCGGCTTTTACATACCATTACTTGATAGAATGGCCCACTATGCTTTTCACGGCCAGTTCCGGCCGGTTACAATATGGCATGCAGGTATTTCTCAGCGCAATCCATTCTTTGGTAGAGATGCTGGGGCAGATGTCTTTACGAACGATAGAACGATGGTTGCACGGTGGGAAACTCAGCCTGTTGTGGCACTGAATCTTCCGGGTATCTATTCCCTTGTGCCCGACGGCGATATACAGAACCGCTTCGCAGTGCACGCCGATCCCGCCGAGTTCAGGCTCGATTACCGCTTTGCGGGAAATCTTCAAGCTGAAAATCTGTTTTTTTATGAGGCAGAGACATTTCTTGACAGTATAGTGCAATCGGAAAACAGGGTGTGGTCAAACGGGTTGTGGCTGTTGCTTTCGGCTCTTGTTTTGGTGGAGGTGATGCTGTGGGGGCAGGGGGGTAAAAGAAAAACGCAGAGAGCGCAGAAAATTGATCAATAGAAAGAGCGGCAGAGTCCTGGGAATTGTCGGTTTTTGAGTGTGTTCAGTTTCAGATCTATTTAAAGGGGTAGGGGTATGAATTTCAGCGTCAGGGAGTTTGAGAATACTCTTTTGCATGGAGAGTCGTACCTTGCGAATTCAAGGAACGGGTAAACAGCAGTTTTGCCCATGATTTCACGGCAAACAATGAATGCCGATTACTAATTAAGGGGTGATTAGAAAATGGAAACAGCAGTTCTTCTCGTGCAGTGTGCAGACAAAGAGGGCATAGTAGCCAAAATATCTGAATTTCTTTTCAGAAGTGGTACCAACATCATTCAATCCGACCAGCACACCACAGACCCGCGGGGCGGGATATTTTTCATGCGTGTCGAGTTCTGTTTTGAAAAGGCGATAAGAGAACGGGGCTGTTTTGAGCGGGAGTGTGAAAAGATCTGCTCAGAACTCGAGGCGTCATGGCAGATTTTTTATCCCACCAACACTCTTAATATGGGGGTTTTTGTATCGAAACAGGATCACTGCCTTTATGAGCTTTTGTACCGTTGGCGAAGCGGGGATCTTGCAGTCAATATCCCTTTTGTAATAAGCAACCATAGCCAAGTCGAGGACCTTGTAAAGCATTTCGGGATTCCTTTTTATCATCTGCCGATTACTCCTGAAGACAAAGAGATACAGGAAAGAAAAATCCTTGAAATCGTAAAGGGGAACTCCGATTTTCTGGTACTCGCCCGTTATATGCAAATCCTCTCTGCAGTTTTTCTTTCGGAATATAGTGGTGATGTTATCAATATCCATCACAGCTTTCTGCCCTCATTCAAGGGCGCAAACCCCTACAGGCAGGCCTATGAACGGGGAGTTAAGGTGATAGGGGCAACAGCACACTTTGTAACCGAGGACCTTGATGAGGGGCCGATTATCGAGCAGCTTGTGGAGAGGGTCTCTCACAGGGACAATGAGGCTACGATGAGAAGAAAGGGCAAAAGCCTGGAGAAGCATGCACTGTCCAATGCTGTAAGTCACTACCTCGAACACAGGATTATCAGGTATTTGAACCGAACAGTAGTGTTTGGTTGAGACGAAAAGAGGTGGAAACCACAGTTCGTGAAAGGTACTGAGTTTAATTTACAAAAGAGGGTTTGGTGGGGCTGTTTGTTGTCTCCACAATCTGCCTTGTAGTAGTTTAAATACAGCAGAGGCGTAACTCATCTTCAGGTTTCCAATAAGTGGAGGAGTAATGTTTTCCCTTAAACTTGATCGGCGACGGTTTTTAAAAACAGGTTTGGCTCTTTTAGCTGTAAAGGGTACGGTGTTTTTTGGCACCAACTCCTGTACTACCAAAGACAGCGTATTATCTACAAATGATAACGGTAGTGGTAATGGCGTTACACTGAATCTTGATGAAGCTGCAAATGAACCCCTGCGAGAAATTGGCGGTGCCATCAAGGTTTCGGTTGGAAATTCAAATAATCCGCTTATTGTTGTGCGTAATTCAGAAACCAAAATATCTGCATTGGATTCAACCTGTACACATCGCAGTTGTGAGGTCTCTTTGCCCCGAGGGAAGATTATCTCATGTCCATGTCACGGTGCAACATTTGACCTTGAGGGGCAAAGGCTTTCCGGCCCTGCACCTACTGGTCTGAGAAGGTACCCCGCTCAGTTTTCCAACAATGAAATTGTTGTTACTTTGTAAAGATATCCATTGCGGCTCAAAAACCAAACACCTTGTCAATGATCGATACACCACTAATCCCTCCCACCTCAGTAACTTCACGGGTTATGCGTAGATGATTTGTATGGTTTTGGGGTAGGGGGTTCACTGACAACATCACAACGTAACTCCATGGCACGGATATTGCAAATCTTAATAGCCCGTTTTGTTTGCCGAAGGCAGTTGTGATGCTCTGTTTTAAAAAAAAACGTATCTGCTGTCTGTTTTATGTATTTTTTTCTTCACATTGAAAACCTTTTTGCAAAACCGTGAAAGGAATTGGGGATGAACAGAGTTGAACTGGCGTGTAGGGTCTTTTTCTGGATACTTTTCAATAAACAGTTCAGAGATGAATTTAAAATCTCATATTTCGAAAAAAATGAGGCGATTGAAGCTACCCCCGAAGAGGTTCCTGCGGTTCCGGAGCAAAAGCCGCTTAGAAGTGATGCTGTTCAGTTTCTGGCAATGCTTCAGCGGGAAGGGCGGCTGGTCGATTTTCTTAAGGAGCCTATCGATGCCTACAGTGATGCCCAGATTGGTGCAGCGGTAAGGGACGTTCACCGTGGATGTGGGGCTGTACTGGATCAGGTTTTTAGTATCGAGGCTGTTGCTGATAACGATGAAGGGGAGAAGATGGTGGTGAGTGATTTCAATCCCGAGCGATTTCGTCTCACCGGTAATGTAACCGGTACTCCACCCTACGAAGGGGTCCTCAGACATAAGGGATGGAAAGCAACCAAATGTGAATTGCCGCTGTGGCAGGGTAATGAGGAGTCGGTGGATGTTATTACACCAGCGGAGTTGGAGTTGCCTTGAGGCAGATTCTTGAATTATAAGGTTAGAGTTGGGGGGTGGGGGATTTAACACGGACCACCCGTACTTCGCCCCGTCCAGGCAGGACACAAATAAAGAAAATGGTAAAGTTAAACGCACGCGCAAGCTCTTCAAGTCCCCTCTTGTGGGATTTAGAAGGCTCTTTATGAACAAAAACAGCAAAGGAGTACAACGAACATGTCCCCTCAGTATGCTGTAGGTATAGATTTAGGAACAACAAACAGCGTTATAGCCTATGCTCCCTTAGGGGAGGAGGCTATGGTTTCGATTCTGTCGGTTCCTCAGCTGGTCACCAGCTCAACTGTTGAAAACCGCAAGACTCTGCCATCATTTTGCTATCTCTCAACTGAGGCTGAGATGGAGAAGGGGGTTTACGCTCTTCCCTGGGATGTACATCGGGATTACGCGATAGGTGAATGTGCACGGCGTCAGTCAGCGGATGTACCCGCCCGTACCGTCTCTGCAGCCAAATCCTGGTTGGCTCACAGCCGGGTCAGTCGCAGAGAGGATATCCTTCCCTGGGGGGCACCTGAAGAGGTGAAAAAAATTTCGCCTGTTGAGGCATCCAGACGCTACCTTGCGCATTTTGTACAGGTCTGGGATCAGCAGTTCCCCGATGCTCCTTTGAAGAATCAGCAGGTTGTACTCACCGTGCCGGCTTCATTTGATGCCAGTGCCAGGGAGTTAACAATGGAGGCCGCTAAACTGGCCGGGCTTCCTGATGATCTTGTGTTGCTTGAAGAGCCCCAGGCTGCGGTCTATTCCTGGCTTCATGATGCAGGTGAGAGCTGGAGAGATCGTCTGAATGTTGGTGAGACACTGTTGGTGTTTGATGTGGGGGGAGGGACCACTGACTTTACTCTCATTGGAGTAGAGCAGGAGCAGGGCGATCTGGTTCTTAAGAGGGTTGCTGTTGGCAACCATATTCTTGTCGGGGGAGACAACATGGATCTTACCCTGGCCCATGTTGCGCGAGATGAGTTTTCAAGTCAGGGGATCGATCTTGACCCCTGGCAGTCGGTTTCCCTGTGGCATGCATGCAGAAACGCCAAAGAGCAGCTGCTCTCAGGCACCGGGGAGCAAAAGGCTTCCGTTACAGTGCTTGGAAGGGGTACCAAACTTATTGGAGGAACCGTCTCTGTTGACCTTGACATTGACAGGGTGAAGAGCGTTCTTCTGGATGGTTTTATTCCGGTATGTGGAGTCGATGCAGTTCCGGCCAGACGTGGTGTCTCCGGTTTTAAGGAGATTGGGCTTCCATTTGAAACCGATACTGCCATTACAAAACATCTGGCCAATTTCCTTCGCGTGCAGGGCAAAGAGGGCGAACCGGTGTTTCCAAACCATGTACTGTTTAACGGGGGAGTATTCAAGGCGGATGTTTTCAAAAGTCGTACCCTTGAGGTAATTCAGTCGTGGTTTGGCAGGGAAGTTGCAGCCCTTGAGCAGGCACCCGATCTTGACTATGCGGTTTCACGGGGTGCTGCCTATTATGCGGTTGTTAAAAATAACGGTGGACTGCGGATACGGGGAGGTACTGCCCGGTCATATTATGTGGGCATAGAGACATCTGGTCCGGCGGTGCCGGGAATCCAGAGGCCACTGTCTGCACTTTGTGTCGTTCCTTTCGGAATGGAGGAGGGGAGTGAGATAGACGTGCCGGGGGATGAGATCGGGCTTGTGGTTGGTGAACCTGCAAGGTTTCGCTTTTTCAGCTCTTCGATAAGAAAACAGGATAAACCGGGTAATCAGCTGACTATACTTGGTGAAACTGAGCTTGAGGAGACCGATTCACTTGAAATTAATCTGCCGGGTGATGAAAAGTTTCAGGAGGGGTATGTGCCGGTCAAATTTGAGTCCAAAATTACTGAACTGGGTATATTTGAGCTATGGTGTAACAGCACGGTGTCTGATGATTCGTGGAAAATGGAGTTTAGTGTAAGGGAAAGCGGTGATGAGTGAATTGTTGAACAGATACATTGTTGGCATTGATTTGGGGACCACCAATTCTGCAGTTGCTTTCGTCGATACTGAATCTGAAAAACGTGTCATAAGTGACTATCCCGTAATGCAGGTTGTCTCGCCCGGAGAAGCCGCCCGACGTGATCTGCTGCCATCATTTCATTACGAATCTGCACAGGGTGAGTTTGCTGCCGGAGCGCTTGATTTGCCCTGGAGTAGCACCCATGAGAGCACTGCCACCGGTGTTTTTGCCCGCAATCACGGCGCACGTGTCCCGGGGCGTCTGATTGTATCTGCCAAATCGTGGCTAAGTCACTCAGGGGTCGACCGCACAGCACCACTTTTGCCGTGGCATGCCGTTGAGGGGGTAGAGAAGATATCACCGGTTGAGGTTACTGCCCGATACCTTCATCACATTCGCCAGGCATGGAACCATGAACACCCCGGTGATCTGCTGCAAAACCAGGATATAATAATCACTGTGCCGGCCTCCTTTGATGAGATCGCAAGAGAGCTTACCGTTGAGGCGGCGATCAAAGCAGGGCTTACAAATGTAATACTGCTTGAAGAGCCACAGGCTGCTTTCTACTCCTGGATAAATACCAATGAAACTGATTGGCTCAACAGTGTGACTGCTGGCCAGAAAATTCTTATATGTGATATAGGGGGGGGCACCACCGATTTCACTCTCATCGAGGTACGGTCTGAGAGTGGAAGTGTGCGGTTTCATCGCGTTGCAGTGGGGGATCATCTGATTTTGGGCGGGGATAATCAGGATCTTGCACTTGCCTATCATGTGGAGAAGAAACTGCTTGAAGGGAAACAGTTGACCCCGGGGCAGTTTACCTCTCTTGTGCGAAGCTGTCAGTTTGCTAAAGAGAAGCTGTTGAGTGAAAATGCACCTTCGGAGATAACACTTAATATTGCAGGTGCCGGCACATCACTTATCGGTTCTTCGCTTCAGGTAAAATTGTCAAAAGATGAGGCGGAGCAGGTACTGGTCGAGGGTTTTTTCCCTTTTGTCGATTTGGGGGAAAAACCACATCTGCGCCAGTCAGGATTTCAGGAGTTTGGATTGCCCTATGCCTCTGATGCTGCGGTGACACGCTACCTTGGGTCATTTATCTTTTCCCACCGACAAAAACTGGATGCCGGAGATGAAAAGAGCGCAATTCGTCCGGATGTGGTTCTGTTTAACGGTGGAGTGTTTTCATCCACTCTGATCCGTAAGAGAATTCTGGATGCACTCCAAAACTGGTTTGCAACCAGTTACCATGCCTGGGCGCCGGCGGTATTGTCAAATGAGCGACCGGAACTTGCTGTTTCAAGAGGTGCGGCCTACTTTGGCATGGTCAGAAGAGGGCAAGGGGTAAGGATTTCAGCCGGACTTGCCCGCTCCTATTATATTGGAGTTGAAGTGCCGAAAGATGATCATCTCTCACTTGTAGCCCTATGTCTTGCTCCTGCAGGTCTCCAGGAAGGTGAAAAGGTCGACTTGTCGGGACATACTTTCAGCTTGCTTATTCGCCAGCCTGTAGAGTTTCCTATTTACGTTTCAAGTATCCGCACCACCGACAGTTCTGGTGAAGTCGTTGAGATCGATCCACTCCAGATGCACTCACTGCCTCCCATTCGCACTGTATTGCGCTCCGGTAAGAGTATGGAAGCAGGATGTGTGGATGTGGTGCTTCATGCAAGGCTCACCGAAACCGGTACTCTGGATCTGTGGTGTACGGAAAAAGAGGGCAACAGGAGCTGGAAGCTGCAGTTTGATGTCCGTTCTGCAACCAGAACAGATATCGCAGCCCATGAGGGAGAAGGTGAAGCAGCAGGGGTACTCGACACCGATACCGTTACAGAGTGTCTCAATGTAATTATCAACACATTTCGCACCGATTCCAAAAGGTGTGTTGATCCTCTCTATCTGGTAAAAATGCTTGAGCAGATTTCCGGCATTGAACGTTCTGCCTGGCCCCCCTCATTTCTGCGATCCGTATGGGAAACAGTCCTGGACAATGAGTCAGGACGCCATGTTGACATACAATATGAGAGCCGCTGGCTCAATCTGCTAGGCTTTTCGCTTCGTCCCGGCTATGGGATGGCAATCGATGACTGGAGGGTAAAGCAGACATGGCAGATGTATCGTTTGGGAGTGGTGCATAACCGCAATCAGTCCTGCCGTGCTGAGTGGTGGATATTGTGGAGGCGCATTGCCGGAGGGCTCACTTACGGACAGCAGAACACTCTCGCCCAGGGCTTGAGAAAATCACTGCGAGTCAGATTCGGCAAAAAAAAGATACAGGGCAAAAAGAATGGAAGTAAAGCGGGTGATGAGCGCTATGGTGTTCATGAGTTATCTGAAATATGGCGTTTGATGGCATCACTGGAGCATCTCGATACTGCTTTAAAAGAGGAACTGGGGGAGATTGCCCTAAGCCTGATAAACAGAAACGATTCGCTGGCCGATGCGGCAGTGTGGGCATTGGGAAGACTGGCTGCAAGAGTTCCCATGTACGGGCCTCTCAACAAACTTGTCAGTATAGATTGTGCTGCCCTATGGCTTGGGGAGTTGATGAGTAGGGGGAAACCTGGCTCTAATCTTTTTTTCAGCATCATGCAGATCGGCCGTTTTACCGCAGACCGCTACAGGGATTTGAGTAATGAGCTCCGGGAGAAAACTGTTGGATACCTCAGAGATAATGATGCTCCGGCTCATCTTGTGCTGCTTGTTGAGAAGGGGGGGAGCCTGGATGCTGAGGAGATGAATACAGCATTTGGGGAAACTCTTCCGAGGGGGTTGAGGATGGTAGCTTCTTAAGTGTCCTGTCGATTAGGACAAGACGCCAGGGAGTCCCTTAAATCTACCTGCAGTAGCCCCGAACGCAAACTTACGATGCAGCCGAACCAAAGCCACAAGGGGGAGACCTCCCGGCAGTACAAATTCTTTAGCTGTAATAAATAATAGAGATATGAGTAGGATAAGAGTATGAATTTGGGCACCTGCCGAAGACGGCACTGGTTCCCCTTCCTGACCTCTCGGCGGTACAAGTTCTTCGTAAGCCTTCGGTAATCCACGTGTTGTAAAGTTAAATATATAATGTAATATTATTTCCTGTACACTTTTCACATCTACACAGGAGGTAATAATGTCAAAATTCCGAAGCAGATCAGAAG
>SKJJ01000179.1 GCA_007115975.1 Chitinispirillum sp. | reverse complement strand
CCGGATCAACCGGATCAACCGGATCAACCGGATCAACCGGACCGGAATAAGAAGCCGGATTCAGCTCCCGGATTTTGTTTCTAAGATATGTTCCCGACCCGGTCAGTTGATTTGATGTCCAGTTTCCGTGTGAATTAGGGTTGTTCTGAAGCGCTGCAGATGTTTCTTCCTTGTCTACTATAGACCATGCTGCCCAGGAGAGCTGGTTGTGCTCCATCCAGTCTACCCATCTACCGACTCTTGAAAAATCGATCTCCCCATCACCCGACGCCTGGGTTGTACCCCATTCGGTTACGAACAGTGGTATTCTGCTTTTGGCATAATCAGCATTTGCCCTGAGGTCCTCCTGATGATTGTCGTCGGATGCGTAAAAGTGAAAGGCGTAGGCGATGTTTGTACCGCTGATTGGATCATCTGCAGCAATATGCACTTCCTGACACCATTTGGGGGTACCCACAATTATTATGTTGTTGCTGTCGTGCTGCCTTATTGCAGGAATAACCTGATTTGCATAATTCTTTACATCACCCCACTCAACATCTTTCGGCTCATTGTATATTTCGTAAATTATGTTAGGGTGGCTCCCATAATCCCGGGCCATTCTGCTGAAAAAAGCCACTGCTTCAGCCGTGTTGGTCTGCGCCTCGTAGGAGTGCCAGTCGATAATGACATATATACCTCTGTCAATTGCTGCATCAACAACAGCCCTCACCTTATTCTCTTCGCTGTTATCATAAACATAACCACTCTCCGAAGCATGGTGGTTTGCACCCATTGCTGCCCGTACAATATTCACATTCCAGTCATCGATAAGCCAGCCGACTGTTCCGCTGTTATAAAACCTGCCCCCCTCCCACTGACTCCAGAACAGACTCATCCCCCTTAACTGAACAATATCCCCATGCTGATCGACAATTCTGTTAGTTGTGGTGCTAAGCTGCCCGTATTGGGCGACAGGTGTTGAGGAGAAACCATCTGCCCACAATAACAGAACTGACACAGAGAAAAGGAGCATGATTTTAAGTAAGTGATTGCCCTCTGTTTTGCTATTTACATCAATCCTGGTAGCCGGTGTACTCCCACGTTGCTTCATCACGCACCCCTTAAACGGTTAAGTTTCTCCGTAACATAGTCACGGTCTCTAGTAAAACTATTCTATACACTATCATCATCCAAAACCCAGTGATTTTGTGGATCATCTCACTCAACACTGCTCAAGAACCTTTGCCGAAGTGGTATAGAAACGCCCCCCCACTCGGGGAGATCTGCAAATAAAATAATTTAGGGTAGTTAAGTGGAGCTAAAAAACTCTTTTTGCGAAAAACACCACCTCCGGTTTGCGAAGAAGAAACGGGTATTTTTTTGTCAAACAACCATACGTTTTATTATGTGTATACAAAAAGAGATCTCTTTGGGCCCTTAACCCAACTTTTGCACCTACTTATGCTTTAACCTTTTTACACTATTTAGTTCCATTGTAAATATAATGCGAAAGATGGGTTAGCAACCTTTTGGTTTGGAAGACCATGCCGGTGTATTAACCAATAATATCAACAAATTTTTTGATCTCCCACCCCATCCCTTTTCTCTTTTTGGATCGGTACTTTTTGAGCACATCCATGTCAAATTCTTCAATGCCCGGTATGATCCATCGGGGATCCTCCTTAATCACCTCTTTTAAATAGTCCCTGAGCGATTCGGTCATTCCAGCAGGTAGATAGAAGAGGGGGTTTAGGCCGATCTCTTTACTGCTTTGAAGATAACCGCTTGTAGAACAGAATTCTGCTATTTCGGTATGAGGGAAAACCCGTATGCCCAAAAAGGCCAGAGCCGCTGTGGGAGATGTAGCCTGTACGTTTTTTACAGTAGTCCGGGCGGTCTGCAGCGTTTCTCCTGGTGCGCCAAAAATGAGGCTGTGAGCAAAGGTGATATCCGCCTCATGGCACGCTTCACAAAATTCAAATATCTTATCTAATATCAAACCTTTTTTCATCGACACCAGTGTCTCATCAGCCATGGCATCGGTACCCAGTTCGATACTCCTGCATCCGGACTCCTTGAACAATTTAAGGATTCCTGGATCTTTCATCTCCGGCCGGATGTACCCCGACCACCCGATGGGTAGTTTTCTTCGTATAATCTCTTTTGCAATGGAGGCAGCATGTTTTTCCGGGTAGTTGAATACGCTGTCTACAAAGAAGAAGAACTTTATTCCATGGGTATCCAGAAGAAATTCCATTTCATCAACAACCGCTTTTTCATCCCTCAACCTGAGTTTATACCCCTCAAGATGGGGATAGGTGCAGTAGGAGCACTTAAAAGCACACCCTCTTTTTGTTTGAATGTTGAGCATTCCCCCATCAAGATAATACCTTTGCAGATCGAAAAATTCACGATCGGGAATGATTTCAACACCTTTGAGATCAGTTTTGGGAGCATAGATAATCTTTTCAGTTATCTGGTTTTTATCGATCATATTCAGAAGGGCAGGAAATGCGTGTTCTCCATCTCCGGCAATGCCAAAATCGGGCTTAAGTAACTCAAAAAGTTCATGAGGAAACAGCGAATAGGCTGAACCCCCGAGAACAATTTTGGCATCCGGCACTTTCCTGCACACATCTATGAGCCGCGTATACCATGGAACAAAAGAGGTGGTATCAGGAAACTGCGTGTCATCGATATTTCGCATGGAAATAGCAATCACATCAGGCACAATCTCTTCAAGAAATGCTTCCAGATCACTTTCGGGATTTTGCCTGAAATTACAGTCAAAGGCATGTACCTGGTACCCTTCATTGCGGCAGGCAGTGGCAACGATTGATGCTCCTATGGGGTAGACCGGATCAGGGCTGGCGAATGTATTGGCAGATATCACTACAACTTTAAGATTTTTCAATAGAGACCTCACAAAGACTCAGTACCCACACATATTTGCTCTTTGAACAATTGCAATTTTTTGTTTATTGGGCTCAATAAGTACTATATGGTTAAAAATATATCTTGGATTGGCAGAATTTTTACCGGAGTCCGTTTATTATTCTTTCAATTTAGAACATTATTTTCCCGTCATTGTCTTCCACATCATTAAATTGTATAATTGTTAAATATACTTCGAGAACAGGATATTATTTAATGACAATATTTCATAAGCACGCGTCTTTTTTAAAGCAATCTAAAGCAGTGGAGTAGCTTTGACATTTTTTATAACGTATAATCTTCTGCCGTTAATGATTGTAGTGATACCGTTTTATTGCCTGTACAAGTACACATCGGTCCCACCGAAACGGATTTTGCTGATCATTATCATTATTGCTGCAGCAATCAACCTGCGCCACTTTTTCCTGTTTGGTGCATGCACCGGTTTTGATTCGCAGGAGTTTATCGGCTACGGCCAGGAATTTGCAAGCGGCAATGGTCTTACGGGAGTAATTTACCGTACACCTCTGTACCCTTTTATCTGCGGGTTATTTTTTTCGTTATTCAGTTATCCGCTCTCTGCACTAGTCATATTCAATCATCTTCTGATTATACTTTCGATAATCATAGTCTGGAAGCTGGCACTTTCAACAGGCTTTTCTTTAACATGTGCAACATTTGCCGCAGTTTTTTTTCTACTCAACAGCCTTGTTCTCAATATGGCTCAATACATTATGTCCGATCTACTCTTCATGTTTTTACTGCTCATTTCGTTATTGAGCGCAGTGCTTTTCATCAAACAAGCGCCTTCAATGAAAATGGCATTGATTACAGCTATTCTCTTTGCATTGACCCTGCATTGCCGTCAGCTCTCAGCACCCTTTGCCTACACAACCATTCTCATTTCGTTCCTGAGAGCCTTTCAAAACCGCTGTAAAAAAGGGTTCCTCGTTACGGCAGTCTTTGCATTGGTTTACTTTGTCTCGATTGTTCCCTGGTCACTTCATAACTACAAGACCCATGGTTACTATGGTCTGAGTTCACATTTTGGAGCAAATATTTTTACAAAATTGACCAGCTATAATCTTCAGGATACGACCTCTCCTACAATGCAAAAGATCAGACCGGTGTACGATAATGTGCTCTTTGATCTGGGGCTTACCGGTTATGAGACGCCCGAATATCCGGAGAGTGACTGGACAATAAATATTATTCCCCATACACTCACCGACTCATTAACAATCAATCATGGAATGCAGTACCATGAGGCTTCTGACTTACTGAAAAGAGCTTCCTTTGAAGGTTTTGCAGCAGATCCGTCAGCCTACCTGAACAGTGTGGCAAAAACCTTTTTCTCACTGCTTTTCAAGCATCACGAACTATACCCCAGCCCAAAGAGAGTCTGGCCCCAAAGTCTAAGCCCGGCACTTCTCCCTGCATCATTTTTTCGTGGATTTTTTTACCTGCCTGGGCACTTCATTTTCCTTTTCATACCCCTGTTTTTGTTTTACAAAAAAAAGAGTTTTTACATGCTGATACCCTTCACGGCCATTGGGACAGGATACCTTATGACATCTCTTGTTCAAACAGGTTTTACACGATACACCATTCCCTGGATACCCTATTGGGCTATATTGGCAGGGTTTTGTATAGATAAGGGGATAGATACAGGAACAATCATTATCAGAAAATTTAAACCACACATTAAAAATCATCTCAGCAAGCCCGGAACGTTGGTCAGGAAATCCGCATCAAAACAAGACACCCCTTGAGATCAGTTCACAGAGCCCAGCGCAACGACACATTAACAAAAGGATTGGTCGGTGACGGTGGTTGAGAGACGAGTATTTCACCGGAACGGGTTTTTACCTCGTACTTTATCACATAAGAAGAACCGGTTTCAATACGGCTAATCAGATTGTTGGTGATTTTTAAATCGATATAGAGCGATGGAACAAGTCGCCAAATATTGTAGTGAAGGTCATCAGTGCTGTCGTGAATGCAGATATCTTCTATTGCGATTGCACCTTTGAGACCGGTTTCGATTTTTTCATTTATACGCATGCGAACCAGCGCATGGACAGGGGCCAGTAATTCCAGAGCATACCGGTCGTTGAGCGCAGCAGAAATTCCCACGATGGGCAGCGGTATGGCAAATTTACCAAACGAATATCTGAGTGCCAATCCGGCACGGAAATAGAGTTGTTTTGATGACTCCCTTGTATACCCAAGGTACCCCAAAAGAAGGTGAGATACGTTATCTGTCTGGATGTCTTTCCACCACCCCGATATACCCCCATTGTATTCGGCATAAATATGGAGATCTGATCGGATCTGCCGGTTGTAACCAACCACCAGTGACAAGGCTCCTGCAGAACCGGAAAGATCTGAAAGCAGTGTATCGGTAAAAGAGCAGAGATTCCCTGTAAACCCCACACCCCAATAGTTTGGGTTATCCTCTTTTAGAAAGACAGGAACCTGAAAGTAGAATTCTGAAAAGAGATCGGCTAAACGAGGATTATCATCAAGCTCATAAGAGGGCTTAATTAATCCCCCATTAATTGAAAAAAGATCTATCCCCTCCCACTGCCAGCTGTTTTGGGAGGAGAAAGTAGCAGATGCACCAAGGAGCACGACAAAAGCGGCCAGAAAGAGGGATTTGAATTTCATGGATTACCGGATTTTAAATGTGAGAGTGACATGTTACATAAGATAATATAAGACACGCTCAGAGGGCACGAGCCTCACTATGAGTTTATAATTGTATGGAATGTTTAGTATAAGAGGTTGGGGCTAAAGTATGTCCTGAGTTCCTGGTCGAAGGGGGCCCCAGGTACTTGTACCGGCTTTTTTATTGAGACATCTGTAGTACACATTCTGTTTCTATTCAGAATTATACAAGGGAGCATCTGCAGTCCTGGCACCCCTAATAAAAAATGGTGCTTTAAGATGCCAATTTACCCACAAATCCACCGGAACAGCCAACACATTTCCCCTCTCACCCCTGTACTCAACAATTCCCCCTGATATGACCCTTTACCTCCAGATCAAAAAACGCTCTCAATTTCTGATGTACAGACTGGTCAAGTTTATCAAGCTCGCTCACCGATGCATTCATTTTCACCTGATCGGGGTTTTTTCCACCCGGAATTACCACCGACACTTGATCGTGATCGAGAATCCACCTTAGTGCAAACTGTGCCATGGCCATGGAGTCCGGAACCAGTGGTCTTATCTGCTCTGCCAGTACCACCCCCTTTTCAAAGGGTAAACCGGAGAAGGTTTCTCCCACACTGAATGCTTCGCCATCTCTATTATAACTGCGGTGATCACTGGCAACAAATGATGAATCGGCTGTAAACTTACCGGCCAGAAGACCGCTGGCAAGGGGAAGTCTTATAATCAAAGCGACATCCTTCTCTTTAGCTTTTGTAAAGAGATCATCGAGCGGATTTTGTCTGAAAATATTAAAAATTATCTGCAGGGATGCAAGTTGCGGATTATCCATGCATATCAGGGCCTCTTCAACAGTCTCAACACTGGCCCCGTAAGAGGCGATCTTGCCCTCACTTACCAGTTCAGAAAGCCAACCGAATACTTCACCACTTTGGAGATGCTTACGTGGAATACAATGGAGCTGAGTAAGATCTATACACTCTTTTCCGAGGCGTTTGAGGGAATCTTCAACACAGCAGCGAAATAGCTGAAGAGAATAGTCATCGGGATACCCTTTTAGCCTGCCAAGCTTTGTGGCTACAAAGGCGTTATAACCGGTCTTTTTGAGAAAACGGCCGATCAGCTCTTCACTTGTCCCTCGGCCGTAGACATCTGCAGTATCGAAGAAGCTGATACCCCGCTCTGAGGCTTCAGTCAGTATCGCCATAGCACTGGCTTCATCCACAGCACCCCAGTCTCCGCCAAGCTGCCATGTCCCTAAACCAACTTCTGAAACGGGGATACCTGTTTTTCCGAAAGTTCTGCTGTGCATAGTGTACTCACTTTCTTTTTTGTCTGCTTTTTCAGGTGAATCGTATAATATAGCAATTTTGGATTAAAGATGAAACAGGCAAATGCAAATGCATCCCATATTGCTATTCCAAAACAGCACAGGGCTGCAAACCCTGTTCTGTGAAAAGTAAGCCCGTTCTAAGAAGGGCTGGATGTCGGGACGAATAACCCACCATCTTAGCCCAAAGGGGTTGTATTGAAAAGCCTCGGGCTTCCTACCCGGAGCGCTCTTTACTCAGTTCACATCCTTTACCAGCCTTACACTCATTCCCAGATTCTTGCCAAGATTATCCTTGAAGAATCCATCGGTGTCGTAAAACAGGTAATAATAATAGGCATTGGAATTATCTGATTCCGTATCACTCCACCATTTCCCGAAATCCCCAAAAAAGAAGTATCCTCCGTCAAAAAAGCGATAGCCTCCGGGTCGCGCTGAAAAACCGGTTGTATTATTTTTATACGGATTGTTCCCCACTGCACCAGCAGACACCGATTCCTTCCAGCCATTTTTTGCAGACACGGCTTTTGCGACTCTGTTCCCGGTTGTTGTTCTATCCCAGTTGTATCCACCGGACACCAGATACTGTATCATCATCTCCCAGTCCCTTTCAGTTGGTACCCTCCACCCATCGGAAACAAAACGTTCACTGCTCACCGCGTGCCAGTTATACAGTGCACCAAATAGTACAGCAGAGTCTTTGTCGGTTGTATTGCGGTAAAGACAGTACGCCCCGGCAGTATCATCAGCCCACTCAATGTTATCTGTTATCAAGGTTATGGGTGAGCCATCGGCATAGCGTGTGGTACGCAGATTCTGAGTCAGCCATACCTGATTGTTGATCTGCACGGTCTGATACACATTGCCATCAGCGTCGGTGAAGTCGGTCTCAGTCCAGGCCCACTTTGCATGCAGGGTGACAACGCCTGCAGATCCGGATCCAATCTCTTTAGTGAGTAGCGTGAATGCCGAGTCGGCAAACCATCCTTCAAAGAGGAAATCATCCCGCTGGGGGGCGTGCAGTGAAATTGTTGGTGAATCGATGGTATACACGTTTGGGTTATCCCTGTGATTTACTCCGCCCGAAAGCCTGTAACTGATACGGTATTCAATTAGTTCCCATCTGGCATAGAGCGTTGTGTCTGTTGTTCCCACTGAAAAAACATCGCCCTGGGCATACACCACCTCCCCGTCATATGTTTCTGCCCAACCGATAAAAGCCCACCCTTCTTTCGCAAAACTACAGGAGTCAAGATAAGCGGAATCACCAAAAGTCATCTTCTGAGGTTCCATGACGCCATCAGCCAGACTATCATTTTTATTGAATGTAATGGTGTACTCATTGACTCTCCAGAGTGCATAAAGGGTCTGATCCTCCGCACCCATTGTAAACCGTGCGCCATCGGTAAATTCAAGATTGCCGTCAGGTCTCAGAGCCCATCCTCTGAAACGCCATCCCTCTTTTTCAAATTCAGAAGATTTGAGAATAGTGGTAGAATCACAGGCAATGATCTGCGGTTCCATCGCACTTTTTGCCTGGGAATCATTTTTGTCAAAATATACCTTATAATCGTTAGCGCTCCACCGGGCATAGAGTGTAATGTACTCCTCCCCCATTATCAAATAATCTCCCTGAGCAAATGATTCCCCGTCTCCCTCAGCACTGCTGTTCCATCCTGAAAAAGCATACCCGTTTCTGAGCAGATCTTTCGGTCCCGCCACCTCTATGCTGTCCCCTTCCTCATAACTACTGCTGTCAATCGGCGGGTTTCCGGAAGTGGCTATATTTGCATCGTAGGTTATGCTGTAGGTCAGATTTTCGTACCACTGCGCATACAAAACAAGGTTATATTTCACCAAATCCTGTTCAAATCTCCACAGCTGAGTATGTAAAGAATCTTCATACCAGTTAATGAAAGTAAATCCGGGCTTTACCGGCATCTCCGGTTCAGGTATAAGGCTTTTAAACTCCGCCCTCAACGACTCGATCTTACTGCCACCCCGGGAATCAAATTCTATCGTATAAACATTTATCGTCCAGCCTGCATGAAGTGTGACATCACCCGTGGTCCCGCGGCGTATTACCGAAACAGTATCGGTAGTCAGCGAATCTGAATACCATCCGTTAAATGTATACCCCTCTCTTTGTGGCGGTTTCAGTTCAATGTCGGAAGATTCAATGGTAAAGCTCTCGGGGTTGTCTTCATGATTCTCTCCTCCATAGAGTACATACCTTATGGAATATTGAACCGATGACCATGATGCATAAAGTTTTAGTGTTTCTGTTATATTAACTATCGTTTGCGGTGTAATTTCTGTTCCTTTTCCATTTTTTTCGGTAAACCAGCCCTCAAATTCGTACCCTTCACGATCGGTTTTGGCAAGGGTTCCGTATGGTCTGTCAAAGGTAACCAAAGTGCTTTCCGGTTCAGGGGTGGAACCGTTTTGGGGATCAAAGACAACAGCATACTCATTTGCATTCCATTGAGCGAAAAGTGTAACACTGTCGGGACTCATGCTGAATTGCGCCTCATCGGGGTAGTAAACACCGCGGCCATCAGTTTTGGTATTCCATCCGGTAAAGGTGTATCCTCTGCGGGTGAAGTTGTTGGCATGAAGATCCCCAACCCCATCGGTGGGGATACGCTGCAGATCCATAGTTCCCGAACCACCGGAAGGGTCGAATGTTATGGTATTCAAAACCGCCTCCCACCGGGCGTAAAGAGTGGTGTCTGCAATGACGGAATGATGCTCAAAGTGCCAGGGACTGGTTGTGAGACTGTCCTGATACCACCCCTTGAATTCATACCCCGCACGCAAAGGAGCTGATGGCTCCGGTATTCTGCTCCCATGCTCGATAATTAGTGAATCGACCAAACTTCCACCTTCAGGCTCAAAGCTCACCACATACTCTTTTATCTCCCACTTTGCATAAAAGATCCGGTTACCAACCGAACCGCTGCTGACCCCCTTGAGTTCATCGGAGAATGAGTGGTCCGTAAACCAACCGGCAAAGGTATACCCGTACCTTTCCGGATCAAGCAGCACAATATCCGCAGATTCCACTGTATAGACATCCGGGTTATCCGGATAGCTGTCTCCCTGGTCAAGGACATATTCGATACTATATTCGATTATCTCCCATGAGGCGTAAAGCGTGTGGTCATCTGCAATAACCACCGTGTCATTGGCGCCAACAAAGGTCTCCTCACGCTCTTTTGTCCCATACCATCCCCGGAATTCATAACCCTTTCGCTCTGTATGCGCCAGACAGCCGTACTTGTCATGAAATGTTACGGTACACTCCGGTGGTTGTGGCGCGGAGCCTTGCCGGGGATCAAAATTTACGATGTAACCATTGGATTTCCACTGGGAAAAAAGCTCGTTATCTCTTACTCCCATTGTAAACGAAGCCTTTTCCTCATAAAAATCACCACATCCGTCAGGCATCGTATTCCAGCCTCTAAAAGTATACCCTGTCCGGGTGTAGGTATTGGGGATAAGTTGTGCGGTAAGATCGGTGGGAATGATCTGTGCCTCCATAGTTCCCCGGCCACCGTTAGACCTGAAGGTGATAGTGTTTTCAACCGCTTCCCACTTTGCATAAAGTGTAGTAACCGCTTTGATTGGCTCTTTGTCGAAATCCCACTGCTGCTTTAATGACTTATCACCATACCAACCCTTGAAGAGATAGCCGGCACGCCTCGGGGCCTGGGGCTCGGAGGCGTTCTCACCATACCTGATTGTCTGATACCTTATCTCTTCTCCCCCATTCGATTCAAACATAACGGCATACTCATTTATCAGCCATTTTGCAAAAAGTGTTCGGTCGCCTGTAGAACCACTGTCAATCTGAAGCATAGGTTCACTGAAAAGAGAATCGGCAAACCAACTTTCAAATGTATAGCCCTCTTTAGCCGGTTCGAGAAGGACCAGATCACTATCCTCCACCGTATAGCTGCCGAGATTATCATTGTGATTGTTTCCTTCATAGAGCTCATAGTCTATACGGTAATCGGTTATCTCCCAGTGTACAAAGAGAGTATAATCAGCCGTGTCGGTGACTAAGGTCTCTGCTGTTATCTTTCTGCCCTGTCCGGATTGTTCAGTATACCAACCCTTAAATTGATAACCATCCCTATCTGTTTGTGGCAAAAACTCATACGTTTTGTCAAATGTAACTGTAGCTTTTGGTGGTTGAGTTGCGATTCCCCCCTGATGATCAAAACTCACTGTATAGTGTTCTGCTTCCCACCGCGCAAACAGGGTTATATCCTCTGTCCCCATGGTAAAAAGGGCCTGATCATCGTAAAACACTCCACTGCTCTCGGGCGCACTGCTCCAGCCCGCAAATGCATAGCCGGTTCTGGAGAAAGCATTCGCTGCAAGTACTTGGCTTTGATCGGTGGGCAGTAGCTGCGGATCCATAACTCCGGTTCCCTCTGCCGGATCAAAGGTAATTGTATTTACAACCGGTTGCCACCGGGCATGCAGCTCCATATCATCTGTTACCATGTCGCTGTCGAAATTCCAGCTCTGGCTTGAGGTTTCTTCACTGTACCACCCCCTGAAGGTGTAGCCTGCACGGGATGGCTGATCGGGTTTGAGTGCCTCATGACCATAGGTAACGGTCTGTGAGGGCACAGTGTCTCCACCATTTGACTTAAATGAGACTGTGTACTGATTGATATCCCACTTTGCAAAAAGGGTCAGATCACCAATCGATCCGCTCTCAACAGATGAGACTGGTTTGGTAAATGAAACGTCCAGGAACCATCCATCAAACGTATAACCGGTTTTTTCGGGATGATTCAGTTTGATTTGAGGGGTTTCAACGGTAAATAGCCGGGGATTGTCAGGGTGATTATCCCCTCCGTTCAGTTCGTAATCGATTGTATACTCAACAGCAGTCCACAACGCATACAGACAAATATCTTCGGTGATATCAACCACCATCGGCGAAACAATCTCTTCTCCCCCGCCGTTTTTTTCAGTGTACCAGCCACCAAACTCGTTGCCCTCATAACTGACCTCCGGAAACACACTGCCGAATGGTTGCCCATAGGTGACAATTATCTTCTCTGGTTCAGAAGCACCCCCCTTTTGCAGATCAAGGCATATGGAATAACTGTTTGCACGCCACTGGGCATAGAGTTCCTTATCATCGTCTCCCATGACAAATAATTCACCGTCATCATAATGCTCTCCCCTGCCATCGGGATCAGTGTTCCACCCAGTGAAAGTGTGACCGGTACGGATAAAGGTGTTGGGTTTTAGACTGATGAGATGGCCCGCTAAAAAAAACTGTCTCTCCACCGCTCCTGAGCCACCGTTGGGGTCAAAAAGCATGGCGTGTTCAGAAGAAGTTGCGGTAGTTACACTATTGGCATCAACTGGACTATTTTCATCTTGAGCTATGGAAAGAGTGTCGCTTCCATAGATACGCACTAATACGATTATACAGAATAAAGCAGCTATTTTATACACCACACTGAATGACTCCTGTTTATATAGGACTTTATCACCTTTGTCTGAATTCCGAAAATGCTTGCTACATTAACGCCAAGCCGCCTAACTCCTCCCGATTGCTTGTCGGGATACTTTCGGGTGGGAACGATCCAGGTGTTATCACCTTCGGCATCTACAATTATTATACCTTTTTAAACCCATATTGTCATTCAAATAGATTCTGAGATCTATTAGTCACCCAAGGCTACCCATTCGAAACGCACCCTCAAACGCATCCCAAAGTAATGTCGGTGATCCTACTATCTCCATCATTGTCCCAAAATGGTGACAGAAATTAGATTTTGTTGTGATTTCACAGTACATTACACACTCATTATTACAAATAAAGAGGATGGTTTTTATGACAGAACATTCCATCGGGGAACTGATCAAAGAACTGACAAAAAGCAGTAAGGATGCGTCCAGACTACTTCTGAACGAATCTGAGGAGCGGATAAACAGTGCTCTTATCAACATGTCCGAACTTCTATTGCAACAAAAAGAGTGGCTTCAGAACGAAAACAAAAAGGATCTCAAGGCCGGTGAAGAGAACGGGCTCTCCGGAGCGATGCTCGATCGCCTTACTCTCTTTGATAAGACGATAAACTCCATGATAACCGGTCTCAAGGAAGTCGCCGAACTGAAGGGTTCAGTGGGGCAAATCTATGATGAGCGCACCCGCCCCAACGGGCTTCGCATCTACAAGACCAGAGTGCCTATCGGTGTTATCGGGATTATCTACGAATCCCGCCCCAATGTTACTGTGGATGCAGCAGCGATATGCCTTAAGTCGATGAACGCAGTTATTCTAAGAGGCGGATCAGAGGCGTTTCACTCCAATACCGCTCTTGCTGCACTGTTTTCGAAAGCACTGGAAAACCAGGGACTTCCAGCCAAATCGGTTCAGTTAATACCGACCATCGACAGAGCAGCCATTGAACATCTTCTGCGAAGTGAAGACGATGTCGATCTTATCATTCCTCGTGGTGGTGAAGGACTTATCAGAATGGTGGTGAAAAATAGCCATATACCTGTGATAAAACATTATAAAGGCATTTGTCATGTGTATATCAGCGCCAATGCCGAAATGGAAAAGGCACTTCGTATTGCAGTGAACTCAAAAGTACAGCGCCCAGGGGTGTGTAATGCGATGGAGACACTGATCCTTGACAGCAATTTGTCACAGGAGAATCGCAAGCAGATCATCACCGCACTGCTTGAGAACGGTGTCACCATTATGGGGGATGCAGATACCCAGGCACTCAATTCGTCAATCAAGCCAGCTTCAGAACAGGACTGGGAGGAGGAGTACCTCGACCTTCGCCTGGCAGTAAAAACCGTAAACGGCATGGATGAAGCAATCAGGCACATAAGTAGATACAGCTCCCACCACACCGAATCCATCGTGACTGAATCTGCAGAAGAAGCCACGGAATTCCTTAAACTAGTGGACTCTTCATCGGTGATGCACAATGCAAGCACCCGGTTTGCAGATGGCGGTGAGTATGGGATGGGGTGCGAAATCGGGATCTCAACCGACAAGCTCCACTCGCGGGGCCCTATGGGTGTTGAGGACCTGACAACTTATAAGTGGATTGTAAAGGGTGAGGGGCAGATACGGGAGTAGAAGAAAATATTACAGGGTCGGGTGTGGGGTGTCGGGGGGGATAGGAATCCACATATTCCCTCCTTCTTACCCCCCCTCTCCTACTCAAGAGTAAAGTAGAACGTCGCACCTTTGCCCTTCTCCCCTTGCGCCCATACGGTTCCATTATGACGCCTTATCACACGCTGAACAATGGATAATCCCACACCCGTCCCCCCAAACTCCTTCTCTTTATGAACACGCCTGAAGGGCTCAAAGATCTTAACCGCAAACTGAGAATCAAACCCAACACCATTATCCCGCACAAAGTAAACCGTTTTGGCATCTTTTTCAAAGACACCAAACTCTATCTGAGCTTGAGGGGTTTTTGATGAGAATTTCCACGCGTTTCTCAGAAGATTCTCAACTGCAACGTGTATCATCCTTGGATCAGCGAAAGCGTGTACGTTTTCCCTGATTATGAAACTAACTTTACGCTCAGGATTCAATGATCGAAGTTCATTGACACGTTCCTCCACCAACACACTGAGGTCAACATCCTTGCGTTCAAGCCTGAATCTCCCTATGCGCGAAAGGCTAAGCATATCATTGATAAGCTGCTGCATCTTTGTCACACCATCATCGATTCGCCTCAGGTAGCCTTGCCCAACTTCATCGAGGACCGGGGAATAATCTTCAAGAATAATTTTGCTGAAATTTTCAATAACCATAAGAGGAGTGCGCAGGTCGTGAGACACGGAGTAAGAAAATGCTTCAAGGTCACTGTTTGCAGCAGCCAGTTCCTCAGTTCGGGCCTTGTAGCGCTCTTCACTCTGCTGTAATGCATCAATTGCCCGCTTTCGCTCCGTGAAATCCTCAATGATTGCGATCTCGTAGTCGGGATTGCCCATGGTATCCCTCACAAGCGAAAGTGTAAGGCGCGCCCAGACATGATACCCCGATTTGTGAATAAACCTCTTCTCCACAGAGTAACCGGCAATCTCCCCTGCCGCCATCTGTTTGAAGGGAACCAGATCAGCTTCGATATCCTCTGGATGGGTAAGCTGTGGCCAGGGAATAACCATTAACTTTTCAGAGCTGTAACCGAGCATAGTGCAAAAAGCACTGTTTACATCGATCCACCGGGCATCATCAAAGCTGACCCGGCCAATGCCGACCGCCGCCTGCTCAAAAATTGCCCTGAATTTCTCTTCACTCATGCGAAGTGCCTCGCCTGCGCGCCTGAGTTCAGTTATATCCTGATTGACCTCCACAGCCCGGATCACCTTGCCATCGGAGTTTCTTATGGGTGCTGCATTTACAAAGATCGTTGCACACTCTCCGTCAAACCGTACAATGTCGATCACTTCACCCTTGACAACTTCACCATTTATCGCAGCACGGGATAAGGGCCACTGCTCAGGCTCAAGACGCCTTCCCGTATCGAGGTGATACCCTTCATAAACATGAGCTTCCGAAATCTCCTTCACCTTGGGTACTTCACTGCCCCATATTTCGTTTAAAGCATCATTAACCTGCAAAACATCTCCTTGAGGACCTGCAATGAACAGCCCGACAGGAAGAGTTTTGAGGATTGTCTGTAACAATTCCCGTTCGTTTCGCAACTCCCCTTCCGCCTGCTTACGATCTGTGATATCGGTAAAAATGGCAACAAACTCAGCATAAGCAGGGCTGTAGACATATACGTAAAGCCACTTTTTTGCATATTCAAAGTCAACCTCAAACTGCGTATCCCCTCCCTCAAGCGCCACTTTGCCGTACTTGCCGATAAAATCGATATAGAAATTCTCGATTCCCGGAAAAACTTCCGTCACCCGCCTGCCCTCTATATCCCTCTTTTCAATCCCCAGAATATCGGTATAAGCATCATTGATTTCGATGATGTAATAATCGACAGGTTTACCCATTTCATCGACAATCATTCTGCAGTGTGCGACTCCGAATGTTTTGTTGTTAAAGAGCGCAGAATAGCGCTGTTCGTTTTCGCGCAGAGCCTTTTCTGCAGCTTTCCGTTCCCGTATGTCCAACCCAACCCCGATCCGGCGAGCATCGGAAAGCAGGATATAAGCCCAGGAACTGTCGATGGTTTCACCATTTTTGGCTCTGATCTGCAGATCTTTAAACCCGGACACAGAGGATTGCATATAGCCGGAGACCATCTCCCTGTATTGGGGATCGGGAAAGAGCATCTCCAGTATCTCCCCTCCGGCAATATCATCCCCTCCCCAACCGGCTATCTGCTCAAAAGAGCGGTTTGTCTTTATCTCACCATTTTGGGGATCATGAATGGTAATCATTACAGGAATACTGTCTATAATGGTCTGCAGAAGCTGAGTTTGTCTCTCATACTGCTCAAGGAGCACTCTGTACTCAGTTAAATCACGCCAGGCACTTACCCCACCGGATACATTGCCGTCACTGTCATATATGGGAGCGGCATTAACCGAAATCGATCTGGTTTTTCCATCAGTTTTAAGCACCATTTCGTAATTTTCGTACAGCAGCCCTGTATCAATAGCCTTTGCAAGGGGAAGATCATCCCCGGCACGAACCCTCTCTCCATCAGGCCAGTAAAGGTCAAGCATCCTGACCCTTTCATTCTCATAGGTACCATAGAGCCGTCTTTTATCCACATCCAGAAGTTTACCGATGTAGTTGCTTGCCGCAACAACCCGGTTGTTTACATCAGAAATCATGATTCCCTCGGGGATAAACTCCATTATAGTGTCCAGCTGTGCAGACTTTTCCTCAAGGTTCCGTCGTGATGCAACAATCTCGGTTATATCGTTGCCATCTATGAGGACCTCTGATACCTGCCCTGAATCATCATAAAGAGCCTTTGCACTCCAGGAAAACCAGATCCTCGAGCCATCACTTCGCACCCCTTCGCTCTCATTTGCATAATACTTTGCCGGATCAGCAAACAACTCTGAACAGATGTGTGTGTTATCCCTGCCCAATGAATCGGTGCAGGGGATAATCTTTCCCACAAACAGCTCACCTTTGACCTCTTCACGACTATAGCCAAATACTTTTTCGCTGAACCTGTTAAAGAAGGTGATTCTCCCCTGCCTGTTGACTCCAATGATAATACTGTTAACCTCTTCGACAAACTTCCTGTACTTCTCTTCTGACCTCTGGAGCTCTTCTGCAGCCCTGGTTTGTGAAGTTACATCCTCAATGGCCATCAGGATGAGTGCTTTTTTACCAAGCACTCTCTCCAGACGCCTGGCATTGAGAACCATTGTCCTCTCAGCGCCCGCCCCGAAGCGATACCTTACCCGATAACCCTCAACGACATCACTGACCAGGATTCGCTCTTCAAGCAGATGATGTATGCCGGGGATTTTCCACTGACCATCGCCCAGCTCATATATAAGCCACCCCTCCGTTTCTTCCCTTGGTACACCAAACTGAGAATAAAAGGTGCGGTTAGCCGCGACCACATGAAGCGTCTCATCGAGAATGATCAGTGATTCCCTGAGGGTTTCGATAATATTTTGGGATAAAAACAGCCCCTCATCTCCCCTAAGCTCCATCGGATATGATGCTCCTCAAATCAAACTCTGTAGTTTTGCTCATTTTTTGGGTAAGGATGATCACCATTAAAGCGCAAATTGGGTGCCTAAGTGCCCGCAATTTCTTATCTAAAAAGTGCAAACCATTGGAAATACTACTTTTAGAGAAGCATTCGGCAAAAACCGACAGGTTTATACAGCTCAACAGTTTTATATTAAAAACAGATAGTACCGGCCACAACGGCTGCTACCACCAAACAGTAAGGAGTTTTGATGAAAACCAGATTTTTTAAATGCATACTGTCTGTTTCTCTGCTTATCAATGTGTTTTACCTTCTGGGATGTGCAACAGCACCTCACAGCGGCAAAGAGTCTAAACCCATAGAGTTCGAGATAGCCTCTGCAATTTC
Organism: Chitinispirillum sp.; assembly: GCA_007115975.1. Lineage (GTDB taxonomy): Bacteria > Fibrobacterota > Chitinivibrionia > Chitinivibrionales > Chitinispirillaceae > Chitinispirillum. The sequence goes on along the minus strand of SKJJ01000179.1, from coordinate 1,433 downwards.
ACCCGTTTCTCCCCATCTTCCATCAGGGGTAAGTCAGGAAGAGGTGCAGCAAAAGACAAAAGAATTCTTCCACTATTATATAGGTAAATACATGGCAGACGTACCAAATGTAAGCCCCCGGCAATCCTTTCTCGACTGGATCAAGCATGAGCGCACAAACCCGGAAGTTACCTGGGTCACAAGAAACGCAATGACCGTATCGGAAGCCCATGGCTACGGGATGCTTGCAATCGTTCTTGGGGCCCAGATGGACCCGTCGTATCGCGATCAGGGGCGGGAGGATTTTGATGCTTTCGTGCGCTATTTCTGGGCCTACCCCAGCCCCATTGACAACCGTCTTATGTGCTGGAGGCAGATGGGAGTGGGAATCAATTCTGCGGATGGTTCCGGAGACCTCGAATCTATTATAAATGATCCGCAGTGTTCAAACGCAACCGACGGTGATATGGATGTAGCCTACGCCCTGCTGCTGGCACACGATATATGGGGCAGTGATGGAGAGATAAATTACATGGATGAGGCATTGCGGGTAATTGACGGGATCAGGGAGTCCAATGTTGACCCCAATGCAGGCATTCTTCTTTTGGGAGACTGGGCAAAAGACAACAACCAGATTCTTGGCAGGACAACACGGTCTTCAGACTTTCTTCTGGGACATCTCAGAGCCTTTGCCATCGCCGATGAGGAGCATGCACATGTCTGGAACAAAGTACTCAATGAAACCGTTTACATAATTAAATATCTTGTTGCAAACTGGAGCGAAGAGACCGGCCTTCTGCCCGATTTTATAGTAAGACAGTCAAGAAGGAGGTACGAACCGGCGAACGGGAAAGTTCTTGAATCTGCGGAGGATGGGGATTACAATTACAACGCCTGCAGAGTGCCCTGGAGACTTGCGGCAGACTACTTCTCCTCAGGCGACCCTGTAATTTTACCCGAAATGACAAAAATGAACAGATGGATCGAAAAAGAGACCGGCGGGTCTGTATCAAACATCAGTCCGGGTTATCATGTGCGAAGCGGCAGAGCAGGAGCCCCCATTGCCGGCAGAGAGTGGTCGGATCTGGCATACAGCTCTCCGTTCATGATCAGTGCAGCGGTAACCGATGAGCAGCAAAGGTGGCTCGGCTCCCTATGGGAATACCATTCTGAGCCCTATGACTGGGGGTCCTATTACGGGGAATCGATTCAGATGCACTCTATTTTTGTTCTCGCAGGAGCGTGGAGAATACCGGGAGTGGAATGAAGCCTGTGATAAGTTGAGGAGCGATCAATATTACAGTTAGGATTGTGGTTATCCGCTCACCCTGCTTGTCCTGAGCTCCTTGTCGAAGGGAGCGAAGGTCCGCCGGAGTCGAAGGGTTCCTGCACTACTTCAAAAAAGAAACAGGAACCCTTCGACTAGGAGCTGCTATGATGAAAATCAACCTTTT
>SKJJ01000139.1 GCA_007115975.1 Chitinispirillum sp. | reverse complement strand
TAGGATAAACCTGATCAGAATACCTGAAGAAAACAGTAGTGGTATACAATTCAATTGTAAAGAAAGTTATTATGGAAAAATATGATCTGTTTGTCATCGGTACCGGCTCTGCAGGATTTTCCGCTGCAGAAGAATGCAGAAAACAGGGGTGGAGAGTGGCAATAGCCGACAAGCTGCCCTTTGGTGGAACGTGTGCTCTTCGGGGATGTAACCCCAAGCGGTTGATGTCAGGTGCCACTGAGATCTTAAACAGGGCAAGCCACATGAAAGGCAGGGGAGTTGAGGGGTCGGTGATAATAGACTGGCCCAAACTGATAGATTTTACAAAAGATATCATACAGGCTGCACAAAATCATTCAGAAACCTTGCCGGAGCAACTTGGGATAGAGAAGTATCACGGAATTTGCCGCTTTACCGGTGAAAACAGTCTTCTTGTCGGAGATACAGAAATCCAGGCCGACCGAATTGTGATTGCTACCGGCTCAGCTCCTGCACATCTGGGCATACCGGGAGAGGAGCATATAAACACCAGTGATACCTTTTTTGAACTTCAGGATTTGCCAAAGCGGATACTGTTTGTTGGAGGCGGCTATATCTCTTTTGAACTTGCGCATATTGCAGCCTGGGCCGGGGCAAGAGTGGAGATAGTTGAAGTGAGAGATACTGTTTTGGCAAATTTTGATCAGAATCTGGTTAAAATGTTTCTTGATGTGTGTGAAAAAGAGGGTATCAGTGTTTATACCAGCTCTCCAATTCACTCTATCGAACGGAGTGGAAATGAGTATCGTGTACATGCCGGTGAGAGGAAAATCACTACAGATCTGATTATACACGGCGCTGGCAGAGTCCCCGAAACTGCTGATCTCAATCTGGAAAAGGGAAATGTGAAAACAGGACCCAGGGGCATTATCGCCAACCAGTTTCTTCAGAGCGAAAGTAACCCTTCAGTTTACATTGCCGGGGATGTCAATCCAAATTCAGTTCAGCTGACTACCGTTGCGGAGATGGAAGGTGACATTGTTGCCCACAATCTGCTTTACGGCAACAGCAAGGTGCCCGATTACAACCCTATCGCAAGTACGGTGTTCTCATTCCCTCAGCTCTCTTCTGCCGGTCTTACTGAATCACAGGCCCGTCAGCAGGGTATTGATTTCGATGCTCAGTTTATAAACACTTCTGATAGACATATTACCAGACGTCTGGGCTTGACCCATTCAGGTTTCAAGGTGCTCACCGACAGAAATACGGGGGCTATAATCGGTGCACATTTGCTGGGGCATAACTGTGATGAAGTGATAAATGTTATGCTGATGGCGATTTCTGCACGGATGACTGTTGGGGAGTTGAAGAAGATGAGGTTTACTTTTCCGACGGTGATGCATGATTTGTGCATGCGGTTGGGGTGAGGGGTTGGGAGCAGGAAACCCGGTATTAGTTGCAACGACCGATTCTTATTAAAAGCACCCCCCGGGGACATTACATCGTATGTCCCACAGGAGGTTAGCTGAAAAAAAGTCTATTCTTCACTCAGTCCAAAGTCTTCGTATCTAAGCCCGTAAAGTCTGATGTCATCCAAGTACATCTCTATTTGATCATCAGCCGCTATTCCGTAGCTTTGGTCTGTTGCAAAGCTAATATAGGTAACTTTGTGCATTCCATCTTCCCAACTCAGATTGTCTTGCTGAGCCTGGGACCAGGCTTTTGGCCTGAGTTCGGAAACAGGTATTATATGTTTCTGCCAATCCTCAGTAAGGCTGAACTCTGCACCGAAGTGTCCCCAGTTTTCCTCGGGCGAATATCCATTGAGGATGGTGTCGGTAGTAAATTCTACCCGCATCTCTCCTTTGCCCTTTGCCCAGAAACTGATTGAAGTGAGATTTGAGAAATCAAACCAATCCTCATTGTATACTCCGGGCATTACAGTCCCAATACCAATAAATGGATAGGAGCTGCCATAGAGATGCCCATTGAACCAGAGCCCATTTCCTTCTTTCCCCCAATTACCGATCAGGTCTGATACATTTGGTTCAAGAGAGTTTTGCTGAGCCTCTTGAAAGGAGTAGATTTTTTTTCCCTGATTATCACTGATCTGGCTTGAATCATTGTGCCATACAGTCCACCAGCAATAAGATGACTCAGGGGGAGCTTCAAATTGATCAGAGTACAGTACTGCGAGTCTGTTTTGCCCTAAAAGGTTATGTTCGAAATCATCAAGGGTTACAAAAAAGTCACTTCCCGGATCCACCGACATTGTATCCTCAAGAGCGATCTCTAAATTGGTTTTGAAGATTGTTTCTGGTTCAAGCAGGGCATCAACCAGAAAATCCCTTGTAAGATTTAAAGAGTCATCATAGATACCAAAATCACCACTATACTTCCAATAAGCAAAGGACCATTGCCGATTGATGGCTTCCTTGGTGATAAAGGAGGTATAGAGAACTCTGCAGAGTGTGTCGGCACTGTCAAGGGCTCCGTATTCTCCCAGATAAACCGGAACTGAATTGGTCTGTGCCCAGGCATCCACCATGTCGAAATGGGAGAGAAGATTGGTGGTATCTGAGTCGGTAGCACGCCATTTTGTACCCAACCATGCGTTACTACCCTCAACCCATATTGCGCCCTGATGCGTAAACTGATCGGGTTTGTAGTAGTGCACAGTAGCAATTAAAAAGTTGTCTTCAGGTAAGACAAGCTCCCCAAGAGCATCTACACTGTTCCAAAGACCCGGACCTATCAGTACACTTCGATAGGGGTTGGTGTGACGAACTACTTCAAGAGCTTCCTGAGCGAAGTGATTCCAAAGTTGGGGTGTTAATTGATCCATAGGTTCGTTGCACAACTCAAAATATAGCTCCGGTCCATAGCTGCTAAATTTAGACGAGATCTGCTCCCAAAGAGCAAGGAATATGGCCCTTTGCTCCTCGGGATTCTCCATCAGTTCCTCATAATGGTGCATATTTAAAACTACGCGCAGATCATTTTGAAGAGCTTGATCGACTGCCCATTCTACCCTTTGAAAAAAACTTTCATCGATTATATAGGGTTCCGTTCCGGAGTGATGTGCAGACCAGCGTACAGGAATACGAACCGAACTAAATCCCAACTCAGCAATATGTTCAAAATATTCCTCCTTAAGCACTACTCCCCATGCTCCCTCATAGGGCGCATCGAGTGCATTACCAAGATTTATTCCCTTACCTAAAAGTGAATTCTGTTTCCAAATTTCCCAATTTTCTTTGCTATAGGCCTTTTCTTCATCTTCGGGATCGACTACTCCACAGCTCATAGTAAATAGTAAGATCGGTGTAACGCAGAAGAGGATAAGCTGGTAAAGTTTGGGGAATCTTTTACACCTCCTCGGTGGATAATTCAATTTTACCTCCAGTAAACGAAAGTTTTTTAACAGTGATAAATGTAAACAATTGCAGTAACAAAACAAAGTGAAATCGTTGGCATATTACCTTTGATGAATTTATTTGTATTGTGACAAATACGAATGACAAAATATAATGCGTTTTGTTCTGTGTCAATACATACCCATATATTTTTAATCGCCGCAACAAAAAGTGAGAACAATCATCTGCACGGGCAAATTCTTCAAGTCCCCCTTCGATGTGCTCTGGAACCATCTCACTGGCAGGCATCCGTGATCCGGTTCCGTCATACCAGAGTTGTTTTATCTGGTATCCATCTCCTTCCAAATGGCATCACCCAAGACAACTAACCGGAGTTTTTAACCACGAAACACACGAAATACTCAAAAGGGGATTAAAATCATTATGGGTTCTATCTTCCTCTTTTGACAAAAAAAAACAATATCAACTGAGTTCAGGATCTCTTTTTTAACATCAGATCTTTTTGTGTTCGAGTGGGATTTCAACCAACTCGATATCTTGCCTGTTAATTTAATCTACTATGGATTTTGAGAACTGTAGTACCATGTTGTGCATCTATGAAAACTTTGTTTTGGGCATTTGGGTCCTCGCTTTTGGTTGAATTCCAGGTGGTTCTTAGCTCTGAGCGAAATACATGAGCACGATGGGTTGCGGTATATCATAAGCACTTTCAGTCACAGGAGCAACTGCACACTGCTGATATTATACCTGTATGATGGATAGTTCGCAATCAAAAGAACTTCTGTTCGTGCAGGTTCAAAACAGTTCTTTTACAGCTCATAAATTGCGGAAGCAGTTCCGGGATTGAATCAGCAATTCATCCATAGTTTATGTTCTTTATCAGATGCATTTGAACTGCCTGACCAACATGTCTACAGTCATATTATCCACAACAGCGTCATGAGGGATCAGGGCATACACCCAAGGTTTCCCATTGTGCTTGAGAGCATGATCGGATGCATGTTTACACCAAATGACGGCTGCATCCCGCTTTGCAATGACAACCGGATCCTGCATCTCATTCTTCGCTTTTGGTTCCAGCATTAATATGGCGTTTTCTGTTTCAGCTACAAAGTCGGGTTGGTATTCAGGATGTTCATGGCCGGATTTGTAAAATATCTGAAACTGTCCTTTTGCCGGTCTAAACCATTTCAGTGTTTCACGGTCAAGGATTACTGCCAGACGTCGCTCGGAATCGCTGTGAAATTTCTGGTATGGATAAAGGCACCGTTGAAAACCTGCAAAAAGGTACCGGGGCATATTTGTTTTATCTTTTGGTGAATGGCGGAAATCCAGGGGTTCCTCATCTTTTCCTGCAGTGTATGCGCAATCTTTCAGTTCAGTAAACCCTCTGCTTATGACCATTTCGTATTCTGTCCCACTCTCCCAGAAATGTGCTTGCATTTGTGCATGAATGTTGCGAGCGATTTCCCGCTGATGAATTCGCAGCACTTTACGTATTTCTGTATCTTCACTGAGATACGACCTGAAATGGGCAACTGCCTGGCAGCTTAAATCGTAAAGTAGATCCGCATGCTGATCGTACGCAATATCGTCAAAATCTACGAGCCCGGCTACAATGTAGTCTTCCAGTCGCGTTTCATCCGTATTGTCTTTTCCAAGCCCCACGATCTCCAGTTTATCCGTGCGCAGGTGTTTAATCCACAATTCTTCATCCGGAGCAGGGTAGTTAAAGTGAGATACATCAAGAGTAAACTGGTGGAATCCGGTCTGAACTTCGCATTTGGGAACCACCAGAATGCGGGGAATGTTAATTGTCTGGCTTACAATAAATCGAGCTGTTTTTTCGACAATGGCTGCAATATCAGGCTTTTCGGTTAACCCCTCCAACTCCGTCTGAACAGGTTCCTTAACAGCAAAAATGGCATCCACAAGTATAGATTGAACCTCCGGGGTGTTTAAATATTCAACAATCGGTACTTTGTCGGGGCATTTTTCAAGGGTTCTGATGGCATCCAATGTCAATTTGGAATAGTGCTGTTCGACCGGATTCGTGAATAGTGGTTCAGGAGCAGATGTTCCCTTGGCAGGTGTGGAAACAGCAGAACCGATGCCAAGCCTGCCGCTAATGTTCGATTTGGAGACGACTGTTTCTGTCCTGTTATGCAGCTGGTCATCGGTCAAAACTATCTGCTGAAGCCGAATCTTTGATTCAGGCCTGTTTGCCTCATCTATTATTTCCTGAAATCTGTCGTGTGCTACGATATTCAGGCGGTCCACCGTCGATACGCCGGTGCGTTTGCCATAGGGCAGCCTGAGGCCGCGTCCGATTGACTGCTCAATCAGTATTCGGGCATGTGCGGCACGAAGGGGGACTATAGTGTAGAGGTTTGTAACATCCCAGCCCTC
>SKJJ01000184.1 GCA_007115975.1 Chitinispirillum sp. | reverse complement strand
TTCCCTTCCTTCCCTTCCTTCCCTTCACCTCCCCTCTGTGTACTCTGTGCCTCCGTGGTAACCTCCGTCCCTCCGTCCCTCCGTCCCTTTCTTCCCCTTCTTCCCCTTCTTCCCCTTCTTCCCCTTCACCTCTCCCCTTTGATTGCATGGTTTTTGCTCCTGAACTCCACTAAGCAACACGGGGAGGGGGTTACAGTGGAAAAAGACCGTATTTTCGTAGAGATCGCAGGGCTTGCAATAGAGGCTCTCGGGGTTTTAATCATTGTCATCGCCGCGATCGCCTCCATAGTTATAGCAATACGCACTTACCTGCTAAAAAAAACGCATCATACAGTCGTATACACTCAACTGAGGCAGCGATTTGGCAGGGGTATTCTTTTGGGGCTTGAATTTTTGGTAGCAGCCGATATTATCAAATCGGTGGCCATTGAACCCACGCTTGCAAGCGTAGGAACCCTTGCAGTAATCGTAATAATCAGGACTTTTTTGAGTTTTGTGCTGGATGTGGAGATGTATGGCAGATGGCCCTGGAGGAGCAAGTCGTAGTCCAATGGCCCATTTTTCAGAGGCTGCACTGGTTTCACACCAATTTCCCGGGCTTCCACCCGTTGCTGCGGTGAGGTGAAAACACCCCACCAGTCCTCTGCCCCTAACTGACAGCAAATCAGTCCCTTACCCATAGCCCCCGGAAAAGAACACCACAACTGTGGTGTTCTGCCCCCAGGCAACATCTGCTTCCACTGAAGTCCGCTGCTGTACAGGCCCACAAAATCAACATCTTCTTCATCCGGCACGCGGATTGCATAGAAGAACCTTTTTCCGCTGAGCAGCCTTTTTTCACGCGGTTATGATTTTTAGCACGCAATAATTGTACAATTTCATTATACACATTAACCAGGGAGTATACACATGGCTGAACTTTCAAACCTGCAGGCAGTTATCTTGTGCGGTGGACAGGGCACACGCATCCGCTCCGTCTCCGAAGACAGACCAAAGCCACTTCTGGACATTGGAGGACGGCCGATACTTTGGCATATAATGAAAACCTACTCTGCCTTTGGGATAAAACGCTTTATCCTCTGCCTGGGGCATAAGGGTGAGATGATTGTGGACTATTTTGAAAACTACCACACAAGAACCCACGATTTCACCATGACAATCCGGGATCGTGAAAACAGACAATTTCATTACGATGACCACAACAACAAAGACAGCGACGTGGATGACTGGCAGATCACCTTTGCCATCACCGGCGAGGATACAATGACCGGTGGACGTCTGAAAAGAATAGCCCGGTATATCGACAATGACCGTTTCTTCTGTACCTATGGAGACGGCGTCGCTGATGTGGACATGACCAGTTTGCTGCAGTTCCATGATCAAAACCAGAGAATTGCTACTCTTACAGGAGTGCATATGCCAACCACCTTCGGGATTGTCGAGCACGCCCCCGATGGCACGATCTCCTCATTCAGGGAGAAACCTTCACTGCCGGGAGTTATCAACGGCGGCTACTTTGTATTTTCCAAAGAGATCTTTGACTATATCGAGGCAGACAGTACGGTTCTTGAGGACAAGCCTTTTAAAAAGCTTGTCAGAGAAAGACAGGTCGGAATGTGTAAGCATGATGGTTTCTGGCACTGTATGGATACACTGAAAGACTACTCCACCCTTAATAAAATGTGGGCAGAAGACAGAGCCCCATGGAGGATCTGGTAAATGACTAACAGAGAAAAAGAATCATTTGAGCAGCTCTTCGGGGGCATATACCGCAATACCAAAGTACTGGTGACCGGACATACCGGATTTAAGGGATCGTGGCTCTCCATGTGGCTTGAGAAAATGGGAGCGCAGGTTTGCGGCTACTCTCTTGAGGCGCCTACGCAACCAGATCACATCTCCCGTCTTGGCCTGAACATGGATTCACAGATCGGAAACATTCTGGACAAAGATCATCTGGAACACTACATAGGCACACAAAAACCCCAGGTGGTATTTCATCTTGCAGCACAGCCCCTGGTCCGTCTCTCCTATGAAGAGCCGGTGGAGACCTTCACCACAAATGTAATCGGTACCCTTAATGTCCTTGAGGCGTGCAGGAAATCTGAATCGGTCAGGGCCTGTATTGTTATTACCTCCGATAAGGTGTACGAAAACCGGGAGTGGGTGTGGGGATATCGTGAATCGGACCATTTCGGCGGGTACGATCCCTACAGCGCATCAAAGGGGGCCACCGAGATTGCTGTTGCAAGTTACCGCCGTTGCTTTTTCCATCCAAAGGATTTCGGCAAAACCCACCGTATGCTGATTTGTACTGCAAGGGCGGGCAATGTGATTGGCGGAGGTGACTGGGCAAAAGACCGGCTGATTCCTGACATTGTCAAATCGACCAGCAAAAAAGAGCTTGTTGTGATACGCAGCCCCGGCGCTATCCGTCCCTGGCAGCATGTGCTTGAATGCCTTTCGGGTTATTTAACAGTTGGTTGGAAGCTTCTTGAAGAGCAGGTCGACTGTGCTGAGGGGTGGAATTTTGGTCCCGGAGATGGTGACACACTTACTGTTGAGCAGATACTCAAACTGGTAAAAGAGTGCTGGCCAGAGATGGATTACCGTATCGACAGTCCCGACAATCACCCTCATGAAGCACGCTACCTGAAACTCGACACATGCAAGGCAAGGGATGATTTAAAATGGAGGCCCTACTGGGACGCAGCCACGGCCGTTTTGAAAACAATAACCTGGTACAGGAATTTTTATGAGAAAAGTACCATACTCAGCGAGCAGGATCTGAGTGCCTATGTTCAGGATGCGCGCAGAGGAGAGGCGATATGGACAAAATCCTGATTACCGGTGTCAATGGTTTTGTCGGAGCGGCTCTTGCGGGGGCACTGTGCAGCCAAAAGGGTTTAAAGATCACTGGACTTGACCGTGATAAAACCCTGCGCGGCGGCCAGGCCTGCTCCCGGGTCACCTATCAGTGCGCTGATTTAGGCAACAACTCGGCAATTGAGACGATAACCAACTGCGAGCCGGATGTAATAATCCATCTGGCAGGCCTTCTCACTAAAAGTGATGATACCCCATCGCACCTTCAGCAGATGGATGCCAATGTGGTCGGTACGCTGCATGTTCTTGAGGCTGCAAGAGCGAACAGGTGCAAAGTTGTTTTCGCTTCGACAGGACTTGTATACGGAGATCAGGCGGGACCATTTACCGAAGATATGGCCTGCAAACCGATTGACTTTTATGGTTACTCGAAATTTGCAGCTGAAGAGCTTATACGGCTGTTCTCCCGCAAGTATGGTTGTGCACATGCTATTTTGCGTGCCGCAGTTCTTTACGGTCCGGGCCAGTCGGGGCCGATGTTTATACCGTCTATTATCAAGGCTCTCCTTAATGGAGAAGCATTCGCTATGACCAAGGGAGAGCAGACCCGCGACTTCGTTTACATCGATGATTTCACCGCTGCTCTCACTCTTATGGCAACCTCCAGACATGAGGGTACATACAATGTCGGATCCGCAGAGGCTGTTACCATGAAAGAGACTGCGGAGCTTGTACAGAAGATAATCCAAACACAGGGCTTAGTTAATGCCGGTGCAATTCCGTACCGACCCAATGAATCGTGGCAATACGCTCTTTGTCCCGACAAATTGATGAAACAAACCGGATGGAAGCCCACGGTTACCCTGCGTGAAGGGATCAAAAAGACCATCGATCATCAACGAATACGTTCACAAAAAAAGGCAGGCTGAACAATAATGAAACAGTACCTCTTTTTGCTCATATTTTCTCTGGTGTCAGTAACGCCCAGCTCTACAAACCTTAGTCTTAACAGCTCCTACCTTTATGATTTTCTTCCAACCCAAATCATGATTCACGACGTATCCATGCGTCAGGGTATCAGACCGCAAACGGATTTGACACTCAATGCACACTACCTCTACTACGCACAACCGGAGCACAAAGGTGTTAAAGAGCTCGATGCCGGTTTTCTGTCAATCCAAGCCGGAGTGAGCAACAGCTTTGAGGGTGTGATTCGCTCGGTGGATCTGGCTGCAGGCATTGATCTTGTACCCGGTGTCAGCACTATTCCATCAGGAAGTCTGGAAACCCGAATCGCTATCCCCCCTTTCACCGGACTGAGCCTGACAACAGGGACCTGGTACACCGGCAGAATAGTCAAGGCCGCAGCACTGCTCAACAGCATAGCTTCAGCAGGGTTTTCCGGTGAGATCAACACCCCTCTGGGTAATGGCGGAGAAATCTCCCTGAGCTACCAGCACGCTTACTTTATCCCTTCTGATTCGCTTCTTGACACGACACTCTTCCAATCACGCGACAATGGAATTTTCAACCAATACGATTCCATGCTCACTATTGAGACCAATCTTGTTCAGACAATTTCCGTTTACCTCTACTCCCTGATTGTGAATCCACTCTATCTGGGGTACTCATTTGAGTGGAAAAACAGCCGTGACAACCGATACATGCTTACCGGGGAAGAGGTTATTTACAGCCAGGGCGGGCCAGGGCAGCGTCCAACCATTATCAGGCACCAAAGCTACTCTGATTTTCCTTTTTCGGGTACCGATTTTCCGCTCAATCGTTTCACCCACCAGCTGATAGCTTCAGTGCCCGTTATGTTCAGAAACCTCAAGACCACTGCAAGTCTATCATTCCCGTTCTACTCTTCTGAGCGCAAAATCTCCTATCCTGAATATATCGATGGTACCGATCCTTCAGATAATTACTTGAAGTACAGAACCGAATACACACAAAAGTTCACCTCTCCCATGACCGCAGAGCTACTGCTGGAGTATGCTTTAAATCAGCGATGTACTGTTTCGTTGCGGTACGGCTATTTCACTTTTCCTTACGAATCATGGGGATATTTCACCTCAAGTCGATACTACTTAAACTCTTTCAACATAAAAATTGATTATGGATTTTAGATCCGGGGAGGTTTACAATGAACAGAAAGACAACACCCATTATCACCCTGACACTCATTTTTTTAAGTGCCGGCTCTCTGTTTTCAGACTGCACGGAGAAGGCGGGAAAACTTATTGCTCAAGAGGACTACAGTAAAGCGATACTGATTCTTGACACCTGCAAGGACAATCCTGAATCCCTGAAATTGCTTGGTGTGGCGTTCCATGGACTCTATGAGATGGAGCAGGCGCAGAATTACCTTGAGGAGTATCTTGAGGGTTCGCCGGAGGATTTGGAGGCCAATATCGTTTATGCATCCGCACTGGCGTACAACAATGATTTCAGAAAAGCAATACGGATTTACCGAAAGCTTTACGAGAACAACCCGGACAATGCACAAATACAGAAGGGGCTTGCAAAGGCTTTGGGGTGGAACGGAAGGTACAGGGAGGCAATGGAGATTTACAACTCATTGCTGCAGCAGGATCCCCAGGATATTGAAGTGGTCTTTGAGATTGGAAGATTGCTCAGCTGGCAGAAGCAATTTGATGCAGCTCTTTTGAAATTAAGAGAGATTATCGATTCCAACCCTGAAGAGGAGTGGCTCATACGGGCAATGCTTGAAAAAGCCACGGTGATGTCCTGGCAAAAAAAATTCGATGAGTCTTTGGCACAGTACAGAGCGGTGCTGGAGATGGATTCAGCGGTTATGGAAGCATATCTTGGAATAGGAACGGTTCTGGAGTGGCAGGGAAAGTACAAGGAAGCAAAATCCAATTTTGAACAGGCACTGATAGCTGATCCTCAAAGTTCAGCTGTTAAAAACCGACTTGAACAGTTAATGTGGGTTAAATAGGGGAGAACAATTATGGAAAACTCAAAAGATCCTTTTCAGTTAAAGAAGAACCTTCTTGCTTTAGCCGTTTTTATTCTTATCATACTGGTAGCCGTTGATGTACTTCTGAGACTGCAGCCCGGGATTGTAACAGGCGAAAGTGCAAAAGAGGCAATATCTGCTGTAGGCCACTACCATGAATTTGAGGACGGAACAAGCTACTATATCTACACCATTTTTCACAGTAACGGTGATGTGTATCGCTGCTGGTATGATGGGGACAACTGGAATCAAAAGGTGGTAACAAATTATAAGGGCCTCACCACTCACCCCGGAGGTCAAAGGTGAGTGAGTTAGCTACGGTACAACCTGCTGCGCTCAGAAAAGAGACCCCTGAAGTGCGTGCTTCGGGATGCAGAGACCGTGTCTCTTTGGGGGAAAGAGTGACTCTTTTCATTCTGATAACGCTTGGGATACAATCGGTGCTTTACTTTATGACGTGGTGGCTGGAGCCGGGACATAGAAGAAGCGGCTTGCTCTTTATTATCCTTACCTTTGCAATCGGGTGGGGGGTGTTTCGTTCTCTTGTAAACTGGTTTTACTTTTTTTTCATCAAAGGGAACTCCTATAAAACACCTCCGGAGGGGCTTGCTGCAGATGTTTTTATGACTGCTATGCCGGGGGAGCCCTATGATATGTTTGAAAAGAGTCTCGAGGCGATCAGCAAAATCAGGTATCCCCATGAGTCCTATCTGCTTGATGGCGGTAACGACCCAAAGCTCAGGCAACTGTGCTCAAGACTTGGAATCAACCACCTTGACTGCACAAACATAGAAGGAGCTAAAGCCGGAAAAATCAATCATGCCATGAAGGTATCAAAGGGTGAGTTTATACTGGTATTGGATCCCGACCACCTGCCCGAACCGGATTTTTTTGATCAGGTGCTTGGAAATTTCAGTGATCCGGAGGTTGGGTTTGTTCAGGTTGTGCAGGGGTATTACAACCAATCAGAGAGCGTTGTTGCCAGAGCATCTGCCGAGCAGACCTACAATTTCTACGGGCCCACAATGATGGGTATGCATGGGCTTGGAACACCCGTCGCCATAGGAGCCAACTGTACATTCAGGCGTGAGGCATTAGAGTCGATAGGTGGTCATGCCGTACATCTGGCAGAGGACCTGGTTACATCACTGCGCCTTCATGCAAAAAAATGGAAGAGCACCTACGTACCCCAGCGGATGTCACTGGGATTGGTGCCCGGAGATTTGGGTTCCTATTTCAAACAACAGCTTAAGTGGAGTACCGGAATGTTTCAGGCCTTCAGCGGTGAGTATATATCGCGTTTTACCGCACTGCCCTTTGCCCAGAAACTGCACTATTTCTTCTCCGGCACCTACTATCTGGAAGGTCTCGCAACAGCTATTACCTGTATTCTGCCAATTCTGTTTTTGTTTTTTGGGCTTTGGGCGGTTGAAATGGATTTTGGTGAATTCCTGCTTCACCTCACACCGTATGTGATTATATCCCTGATTATCGGAATATACGTACAGCGTTTCTATCGCCACCCCGACGAAAAAGGTATTCCCTGGCGGGGTATGGCGCTCAATAAGGGTACCTGGGTAATTTACCTACTGGGTTTCTATTTTTGGATGACACGCACCAAAGTGCCCTATCTGCCAACACCCAAAAAGTCCCAAAGAGGAATCTTTACCGGGCTTGTTGTACCCCATATTGCCGTGGTGCTGCTCTCGGGATGCGCTATTGCATACAGCCTTCTGACGTATGTGAGAATTGAAAGCGGTGTCTGGGTGATGATCTTCTTTGCTTCACTGAATATTGTCACCATGCTGCCGACTATAATTATTGCACATCTGGACCTTTTCAAAAAAGAGGGTGTAAAATGAAGAGGAGATTTTTTATAACATCCATGGTCATCGCCTATGCTGGTCTGATGATTATCATCTTTGCAGGGATCAAAAATTTTGAGATCCATGCACGAGAGTGGTATTACAATACTGTTACCAGGCGTATGGTTTCAAATGTCTCTCGATTACCCGTAAACAGACGTGTGTTAGGTGTTTACCGACCGGAAATCCCCTACTCTTTCAGCAAAGCTTATGAAATTGAGCAGGATATCGGTATGCGATTTACACTTTTTTCAATTTATCAGGCCTGGGGTGACAATAATGAGCATCTTTTCCCCTCCGCGCTGATGAATGCAATTGTAGCCAACGGTGGTGTCCCTGTCCTTACCTGGGAGCCATGGGTCAACAAATTCAACAATCCGGATCTGCGCCCGATGCCACGTCGGGAGCAACGATACCTTCTTGATATCGCAGAAGGTGTCTACGACGAGTTTATTGTCCAGTGGGCGCGGGAAGCGGTGACATGGGGAAAACCATTTTTCCTGCGCTTTGCTCATGAGATGTCAAACCCTCAGTACCCATGGACACCAAAGAACAATAACAGCCCTGAGGAGTACATCCAGGCATGGTGGCATATACGGGAGCTGTTCGATTCACTTGGTGCAGACAATATCATCTGGGTCTGGAGCCCTTATAAAGTTGGTGACATCAAATATTACCCCGGGGATAAGTACGTAGACTGGGTTGCTCTTGACATATTTAATTTCGGGGAACTGATTTCAGGAGGAGGCCAGAGGTGGTTCTCTTTTGATCAGATGCTTGACCCGATTTATACCGAGCTTGAAGAGATCAGAAAGCCCTTTATGATTGCTGAAGTGGGCAGTACCGACAGAGGAGGCAACCGTGGCGTTTGGTACAGGGAAATGTTCTCTCAAATATTTTCCAAATACGACAAGGTCAAGGCTGTCATACTCTTTGATAACCCTTCAGACCGAACAAGCGGCCGATGGACCATAGACTGGTCCGTAGGAGAGGACCATACCGTAATTGATGAAATAAAAACATCACTTGAAAACAGTGAGTTTACCTACGTGAAAGATTATTCAGATCGTTTAATGTCAACAGAAGAAGGAGGACTGAAATGAAAGCTCTGTCACTATCACTGGTTGTTCTGTGTTGTCTACATTTGAGTGCCCATACGCAGAATTCACCTGTACAGGTAGAGGTACTTTTCGATAACCTTACCCTTACCGTTATCCCCTATCTGCATAAGAGCACTGTACTGTTTCAGGATTTTTCAGGTGGATCTATCCGTTTTTATACACTCGACATTGAAAACCAAAAAGTTACCGAGATACGGAGAAACACCAACTATCTCTATCCTGTGGCCTTTTCAGGAGGCCGTGTTTCGTGGATAGAGTACAGTACCCAGACCGACGGAGGTGGCGGCGCCAGACCAGGAGGAACCACAGATGCAGCCTACCATGTCAAATCAATGGGTTTGTCTGATAAAATTGTTACGGATTTAACCAGCCAAACCAGTTATAAAGAACATATAGCAGCACATGGAAACAGGGTCGTCTGGAGTGACTATCGCTTTTTTGCAGATGGTGACACCACGGTAGAAATTTATATGTACGACTTTTCAACCGGGCAGGAACGGCGCATAACAGAGGCCAAAGGGTACAAGGCTTACCCCCACATCTACGGGGATATTATTGTATGGCAGGACTTTCGTGATACGGATCCGGGATCAGACCATGCGGCTATTTACATGTTCAATCTGAAAACCCAAACCGAAACTGCTGTTACGACCCACCCCTCCTATAAAGCACAGCCACATGTCTATAACAACAACATTGTGTGGCAGGATTTTCGCAATTCGCAGCAAGGCCAAAAACACACCGATATTTTCATGAAAAATTTAGATACCGGAGCAGAAACACAGATATCCTCTGAAACTGCAGGCTTTAAAAACACGCCCAAAATTTTTAACAATTATATAGTATGGCAGGATTTCAGAAATGCCCAGAAGGACAGTTTGAATGCAGATATATACATGTACGATTTAGTCAGTAAGACAGAATTACCAGTTACCAATAAATTGGGGTATATGGGAGAGCCATCTCTCTGGAATAACAAGGTTGTCTGGCAGGACCATAGTGATGAGTTTCTGTACATCGGATCAATTACCAAAACTTCAGTTGTGTACACTGTAGAATTTGAATCCAACGGAGGTACTGCGATTTCAACTATTGTAGTGGGCTCTGGTGAGAAAATAGCAGCACCCATCCCTCCCGAAAAATCAGGTTACTCATTTAACGGCTGGTACCGTGATAACACCGGTGACCAAAAATGGGTCTTTAGTGATGATGTTGTTACCGCAGATATGACACTTTATGCAAAGTGGGTTGACGATCAATTGCCAACTACTTACACTGTCAGATTTGAGTCCAACGGAGGTACAGTTGTTTCAGATATTGAGGCGGAATCTGGTGAGAAAATTGCAGCACCCACCCCTCCGGAAAAATCAGGTTACTCATTTGACGGCTGGTACAGTGATAACACCGGTGCCCAAAAATGGGTCTTTAGTGATGATGTTGTTACCGCAGATATGACGCTTTATGCAAAGTGGGTTGACGATGAAACGGCAACTGAGAACCTCTACCGATTACTTCCGGTTAAGTCCGGTATAAATCAGACACAGAGTTTTTATAGCATTACCGGAAGAAAGATTCACAATCCAACAGTGAACAACCGTGTTATTATAAGGAAAAGCGGGACAGGTGAAGTTGAACGCATAATAGATTTAAAATAGCCAGAACTGCTCCAGAGTAGACGTGTAGTCCTGCTCTGCTGTTGGCAAACGACTGGTTTCGTTGCCAACTCTTCCCACTTTTTTTGGGGTGTGGGGGGGGGTGAACACTCAAGGGCGGGGGATCAAATCTCCCGCTCTTCTCCCAACCGACACACCATCTGCTGCCAGGTCCCCACGAGCGTCAGATTTGAGGTGATTGATACCACAAAAATATCCGTTTATAGATTTTGCCCGATCCGGTCAATTTCGTATTTTTAAACACAATCAAAAAAAGCTGTCCGGACAAAACAGGAAGAGATGATCATGATGGCAATTATATATTCAGTATGTACACTACTAACTGCAGGTATACTCTATACTTTCTGGAAACACCTCAAATATGACATTCACCGGCCGATGATCAGATATGCGTCCAAGACACGTAAACACCCTATGACGATTACCGAAATCGGTGTATATTACGGAACAAATACCCGCAGAATGTTCCGTAAACTTTCTGTTGAAAAAATGTATCTTGTCGATCCATACAGAAAATACACTGCCTATGCAGAGAAAAAATTCCTCCTCACCCTGCTTCCCTCCTCTTTTAAGCCAGTGCTGTGGCTTTTGAGAAAGCACAAAGAGAAAATAGTCCCGCTTCAATTGACTTCGGAGCAAGCTGCCGAAAAGATCCCTGATGATCTTGACATGGTTTATATCGACGGCAATCATTCATACGAGTACGTTAAAAAAGACATTGCAATGTATTACCCCAAACTAAAAAAGGGCGGGCTGATCGGCGGACATGATATCAACGGTAAAACCAATGGCAAGGACGTTCAAAGAGCGGTTAGGGAGTTTTCGGAAAAATATAAGATCAAAATCTTTGTTGAAGAGCCTGACTGGTGGGCGGAAAAGGTGTAAAAAAACAAAAGCGTGGGGTTCGGACTACTCAAACCCCTACCCTACAACCGACCTCTTTAATTCGTCATCCTGAGTACTCACAGTTACCTGACCGGTGGAAAAGTTGTAAGACACCCACATGTTTTTTATATGATCCATAAGCTCAGATTTTTCACATCCATACACATTCCTTAGAAATTCCTGCAGTTTACCATCAAGAGGAAAATCATTACCCGTCTTGTATGGACGCGCATAAATCTTAAAATTGTCGTTTTGGACAGGAATTTTGACCATTGATACTGCCCTGCAGTCAAATATCTGGTGATAACGATCAATTTTTTTGCCGTTTATCAGGGACACAGCTTTAAAGAGATCTTCTGCGGATATACTGAATTTTTCGGCAAGAATTTCAATCATCCTAATTGTCTGCTCAAACCCTGATTCCTCGCAGTATACATAGTAAATATCATCTTCAACTGTGTCCAGTATCAGATCGTCATAGTTAAGCCTATAACTCAGAAACCTGTCTAACCTCTCTATATCTACTTTAACCTTTAAAACATCGTACTGCTTGGAGATTTCCCCGTCTGTAGTGCACTTGTATAAAAAAGACTTCTCATCTGCGACAAAATACAATTTCACCTGTTCAGTATTGAGGCAATAGGCAACATTAAACAGCAAATCCCAATTGATATAGTGTGGCAAATTGCAATTGATACTGTTTTTGATGAATGGAATGTTGTAGGGCATAAAAAGACTCTGGTTTTTTATATCTTGGGCCTGCTATTTTTTTTGTATTTATAAACACTACTACTCTATACAAATATATATTACCTGATGTCATATTTTATCCCTTTTTCGTCACACACGGAGGCCTTATGTCTTTACTGAGTTGGAAGGAAATCGACTTTACCCGTACCGAAAGTATCCTCAAGCTTTCCGGCAAATATGAAGAGTTGTATTCCTATGCATTATTCGGAGAGATAATAAATTTTCATGCTGAGGAGCTTGGCATAGATATCACCGAAGATACCCTCCAGGCATACTCCAATCAGGCACGCAGAGCCCTGAGACTCCACAAAAAAAGTGACTTTGATGAATTTTTAAATAAAGCGCAGGCAAGTTACGATCTATGGGAAAGTGTGTGTGAAAATGAACTCTGCAGAACAGTCTTAAAGAAAATGTATCCCGGGTCGATCGAGTATATCCCGGATGCCTGGCCAATAATCAGATCCATGCCGGGAGTAAAAGAAGCTGCATGTGATATTATCATCGCCAAAGGAGTTAACGCCGGGATCGCCCTGTCACAAACAGACGTACAGGAATACTCAGATAATTTACGAAGAATATCCGGGCTCCACAAAAAAAGTTCTCTGGAAGAATACCTTAACGCTGTTAACCTGGATTTAGATGGCTGGGAAAAGATGGTTAAGGCAGAAATTTATTTCAAAGAGCTTATCAGGAAAGATATTGTCCCTGTCACCTCGCAGGAACTGACTCTCAACCAGCACATCTCAGCCTCTATCAGTGCTGTGATCTCAGAATTAATCCACGGTCATTTCATCAGGGTTCAGTCTGATAAGCTTGGCATAAGTGTCACCGATGAAGAGATCCAAAACTATACTGATGATTTTCGCAGAGCACATGGACTCCACAGCGCCAATCTATTCCAAAACTGGCTCTCTGCAAATGGAATGTCACTTGACGATTTTGAAATCATTGCTGATCTGAAAATTCGAACAGCCAAATTCAATCAAAGTGAAAAGGCACAGGTAGATCCCGAAAAAATCTGTAAAGAAGTTCGGCTTACTATTTCATTTATCGATGCAGCACTTAAACTTGTCTCAGAAAGCAGCATTATCCAAAAAGAGGGCATCTCGGAGCCAACCGATGAAGAGCTTCAAAACGAATCTGACTCGTTGCGCCGTGTTTTTCAGCTCCATTCTGCAGAAGAGTTTAATGCTTACCTCAAGCGTAACGGCCTTGATACAGAGTGCTGGCAGGACTATCTTCAATACAAATTACAGCTCAAGGCACTAAAGAAGAAAATCGCCACAGACGAGAAGATCCTTGAGTACCTCAACAGTAATACTATTTTGAAAAAAACAATTAAAGATCAGATCCTGGATAACTATATCAGCATTCAATAATTACAAACCCAAAAAATTGCAATTGGAGCCAAATTATGAGCAATCAGGTACTTGTAAAGGTCAATGAGTCTGAAGTCACAGAAAATGATGTGATAATCAGATTAAAAAATAAGGGGGAGTATAAAAAAGCCCTCGTTGAAGTAATCGAGCTTACAGCACTCAGACAGGCCGCAACCCAACAGGGTGTAGTTATTTCAGAAACAGAACTACAGGAGTATTCCGACAAGAAACGGCAGGAGTTAGGACTCTATTCGGTGGCAGATACAGAGAGATATTTCAGCAATCTTGGTGTCAACCTTAATCAATGGGCAGATTATCTTGAGAATGAACTGCTTGAAATCAAAGCAAAGGAGAAGCTCTTTACCGACGATGATGTCAGGGAGTATTATGAATCCAACAAACTTCTCTACTCCGCTGTCACTCTCAGCCGCATTACGGTTGAAGATCAGGATACAGCGGAAGAGATTATAACACAGGCTGGCGAAGGAGAAGATTTTGCCGTGCTTGCTGAGGATAACTCCCTGGACAAAGCTACTGCGGAAAAAGGCGGCTATCTTGGTGTGATTAAAAGAGGGACGCTTCCTGCTGACATTGAGAACCGACTGTTTGCATCAGAGAAAGATGCCGTTGTAGGCCCGTTTAAGGAAAATAGTAACTATACGGTCTATAAAGTCATTGACCATTCAGTTGATACTCTCGATGACAAGCTCAAAGATGAGATTTTAGATGGTCTCTATGCCTACTGGAAGCAGAATTTCATGGCATCAACCAGAATTGATACCGTATAATCAGTTTCTGTTAAGAACAAGCTTAAAGAAAAATCCGTCATTCCCGCGAAGGGGGCTGGGTCATAACCTTGATTGTACTCAGATGCTCCGCTCACACTGAGTCCCGACTTTACGTCGGGATTCCGATTGGCCGTATCGAAGTGCTCCTAACGGGTTAAAATAAGGGATTAGGAACCCTTCGACTAGGAGCTCAGGGTGAGCGGAACATAAGTTTTATCAAAATCAACCTATTATGACCCAGCCCCGAAGGCGGGAACCCATCTTTTTTTAGATATTTAGGATGGCCCCCGCCATGGCGGGATGAAGGGAAATAGCATTTTAGAATTTGTCATTTCCAGTGAAAAGGAAATGACAATAACAAAAGCATTTAAGATTCATCTCTCAAATGCACGAAACGGTATGCATGAAGGGTCAAAAGAGAATATTTAAAGCAGTTGATGCCAATGAGGTGAGCCTCAGAAAACAGCAATTCACTGATCTCAGTGAAACATTTTTGCAGACAATGCCCTCTTTTGTCCTAAGAGGGCCCATCTATGTTGTTCTGCTGATTTTGGTTGCTGCTGTGATTTATTCATCTATCACCAGTATAAATGTTAAAGTAGACGGTTATCTCACTGTCAAAGGTGAAGAATACGTCATTCAGTCACCGGTGAGTGGGACTGTCAGTCTTATATATCAGGCAAATCATAATACGCTGCAATCAAATGAAAATCTTCTTGCAATCTACTCCCAGTCAGCTTTTTCGAAAAGTGCAAGTTTGACTCAAATTTCACAGAAAAAATCTGAACTGGAAAATGAGTACCACCGTCTTCTGCTGTTTCAGATCAGAATAGATTCACTGGCAGCACTTTACGCCAGGAGAAATCGTGAATTTGACCTTTTGTTGCCCTCACATGAGTCAGAGTATAATCTTAGCATCGATACATTACTTTTACATTCAGACCAGCTTGACGATACATACATAGGTGCAGAATTTGATCTGAAATATTCAGACCTTCGCCAAAAACTCGACTTGTTATGGCAGGAGTATGACAGAACTGCAAGAGCATCAAGAAAGCTGGCTGCAACATACAGGGAAAACGCCCGTCTTCTTGAACAACGGTTTATCTCCCGTCAGGAATTTGTAAACTCCGAGCGAGCTTACGATGCGGCAAAAAGTAGCATGGAAACACTGGCACGAAACATAAAAGCTGAACTCTTAGCGGTTTATCAGCAGAATCTCCAGCGCATCGAAATAGTAAGGTCAAACCTGTTTCAGTTGGAACAGGAGAATGAGACCATAAAACTGATGCTTGCAGGCATTGAAATTTCAGGGAACTCCATTATTCTTAAAAACCGCTATCCCGGTGTTATAACCGATATTTTTGTCTCCACCAGCCAAATGGTATCCGAAGGTATGTCACTTGTTCGAATTATCCGGGATGATTATCCTCTTATAGGAGTCATAAATCTGCCGGTTTCCCGGATAGGCCAGGTTAAAACAGGACAAGATGTGGCTATTCGCTATGATGCTTTTCCGTATCAGATTTTCGGTGTTCAAAAGGGGCGAATTATCTCTGTTTCTGATGATGTGAAATTGGTGGATGGGCATGGATATGCCTATGAGATAACCATCGCACTTGATACCGAACCCAAAGTCAATCTCAAACCCGGTATGGGTGGCATGGCGGAAATTGTCACCGGTGAAAAGAGAATAATTGAAGTTGCCATAGCTCCCGTTTCGAAAATCCTGGATTATTTCAGAGGTGAAGATTAATATGCAGGCCAAAAACCAACAGATTTTCGAAGCATTCAGAGCCCTTGAGCTGTTCAGAAGTCTCAGTGACGAAAAAATCGCTTCATTGGTTGAATATACGGAGGTAAAACAACTGCGCCTGGGTGAAGTCATCTCCGAAAAAGGGAGTGACATTACCTCGTTTTTCCTTATCTATTCCGGCTCGGTCCGGCTTAAAAAAAAGGTGGCCGGGAAATTAATCTCTGTCGCAAAGTATGAAGCAGGTGCACATTTTGGTGAAATAGCATTTATACATCATGCCAAATGGGAATATACGTTTGCATCATCTGCAAAAAGCATCGTATTTCTTCTTGACACCTCTGTTGAGGCTGTCAGAGAGATCACCGCTGAGCTTAGAAACGATATTGCACTCAACGAATTCAGCAATAAACTTCGATCACTCCTGAGCGTTACAGAGATTGAACCGGACTGGTTTAGATCATTTGTACATGGCTGCAGCCTGAGCGGATACAAGCCAGGAGAGATCATCTTTAAACAGCAGGGAAACAATCAGTCACTCTTTCTGGTGCTAAGCGGAGCAGTCGAGTTTTTCAAAGAGAGCGTTGAGGGACGGTACTTTATCGGCAACGCCGTCAAAGACGATTATTTTGGTGAATACGGTGCACTTAATGGAAACACCCAGGAATACGAAGCGATTTGTCGCGATGAAGCGGTGGTCCTTGAGATCCCACCAGAACTACTACCTTCATTTTTCAATCATGCCCCTGAATTGCCCGATATTTTCAGAGAACGTCTATCACTTTTAGAAAAAGAGCTTCACCGACAACATCAGCTAAAAGAGGCTGCCGAAAAGGAAACAACCGACAAGGTTGAGTACGTTACTATAGGTACTAAAAGGTTTCCATGGCTCAAGCAGCATGATGAGACAGACTGTGGCGCTGCCTGCCTCACCATGATCTCAAAATTCTACGGCATCAACCTGTCCATGGGGCAGGTACGGGAAATGGCAAATGTCAACACTGCAGGAGCGACAATGGCTGCCGTTTGCCGCGCTGCGGAAAATCTCGGGTATAGAGCCAGGGGTCTCAAATCTACGCTGGCTGGTTTGAAAAAACTCAAATTTCCCCTGATTGTACACTGGCAGGGGTTTCACTATGTTGTGGCATTCCGGATGAATGACAAATTCATCTGGGTCGCAGATCCAGACCTTGGAATCAAGAAATACACCCACAAATTTTTCAAGGAAAACTGGACAGGGTATACCATTGAGCTTGAGCCAACGCTTAAATTGCAGGAAATTGCTCCTGCCAAAAATCCTGTCTTTCGCTTTTTAGCCTATCTGAAACCATACCGTTTCTTTCTGTTTGAGATTTTACTGGCAGCGTTTATTCTCAATCTGCTTGGCCTGGCATCACCACTCTTTACACAGGCGATTGTTGACAGGGTGGTTGTGTACAAGGATGTAACGCTTTTAAACATGATGCTTATGGGGATGATACTTGTAGCTTTTTTCTCCACCCTGACCTCAGGACTGTCTCAGCTACTTGGAGCCCACATTACCGCAAAAATGGATTTCAGAATGCTGGCAGAGTTCTATCGCCACATATTGTCAATGCCGATGAGATTCTTCTATCAGCGTAAAATAGGTGATATCATTACACGTTTCGGAGAGAACAGTAAAGTCAGGGCAATTCTGACAAACACCATCATCTCAACCATCCTGAACGTTATAATGCTTCTGGTATTTACCAATATAATGTTTATGTACAACACAAAGCTCAGTCTGATAGTGCTTATGTTCGTGCCATTTTATATCGCTCAGATGCTGTTTTTCACCCCTCTTTTCATCAAGCTGAGCAACCAGATTTTCCAGGTCTCCTCTGAACAGTCCTCTCTGATGATTGAATCTATTCAGGGCATAGAGACTATTAAGGCCAATGGTGTTGAGTGGAATATCCGTTCGAAATGGGAAGACAAGTACCTGCAAAGTGTGAACATGGGCTTTAAGATGAACAAGCTTGACCTGTTCTCCGGTGTCATTAGTCAGACGGTCAATACTGCATCGTCAATTGCAATACTGTGGTTTGGTGCTACTCAAGTCATAGAAGGAACCATGACCATTGGTGAATTGATGGCTTTCAATGCCATCATTGGCTCCGTTCTTGGTCCGTTAATGGGACTTGTAGGTCTGTACAATGAGTTCCAACAGATTAAAACCAGCATGGGACGCTTAAACGATGTGCTTGAATCTGCCCCGGAGGAAGAGCCAATGAGTGTCAATGTACAACAGAAGATTTTTCTCAACACTCCCCGGGGGGAGATAGAATTCAGGGACCTGAGTTTTCGTTACGGAGATGAAGATTCTCCTCTTGTCATTAACAATCTTAATCTTACAATTGAAGCGGGTACACAGGTGGCGTTTGTCGGATCTTCCGGGTGTGGGAAGTCAACACTGGTTAAAATGATTCCCGGTTTTTTAAAACCGGTTTCAGGAAGTATCTATATTGATGGTATAGATAGTAACAGTATAGATATCAACTCGTTGAGAAAGAATATCGGCTGGGTTTTACAGGACTCTTTCCTTTTTAATGCTACGGTAGCAGAAAACATCGCGCTTGGATACAACAACCCTTCAGAAAAAGAGATTGTCCGGGCAGCAGAATTAGCCGCAGCACACGAGTTTATCTCAGCATTCCCCCACACCTACAAAACAAAAATCGGCGATAAGGGGTTACAGCTATCGGGCGGACAGCGACAGCGGGTCTGTATTGCCAGAGCTCTTTTCAGAGATCCAAAAATTCTTCTTTTCGATGAAGCCACTTCCGCCCTGGATGCTGAATCCGAGAAAAAAATTCAGCAGCATCTGATAAAAATAATGCGCGGAAGAACTTCAATTGTGATAGCACACCGGTTGAGTACCATTCGCGATGCTGATCAGATTTGCTATCTGCATAATGGTGTAATCATGGAGAAAGGGACCCATGATGAGCTGATGGAAAAAAGAGGGCTCTATTTCTCGATGGCTTCTCAGCAATTAGGCAAGGACACTAAATCGTGAGCGAAAAGAAAATTAAAATTCTGCCGCTTATGAAAAGTCAGCCTGATCCGGTTGTGAAATCTGTCTATTCTCTTGAACAGTTACTTTTCGACCTTGAGGTCTTACGCGGTGAAGTGCTGGTGGCTGAAAAACAACACTCAGAAAAACGCTCCATCTCCAGCCGCATCGATGATTTCAAGAGTTTTCTTCTTGGCTTTGAGAAATCTGATATCAGCAAGCCTTGTGGGGACCGACAGGACCAGCCTGTAACCCCTGTCAATTTCCCCGGATTTATCGGTAATAACCGCATAATTCGAAGCCTCGTTGAAGAGAGTGCCCGCTGGGCACCTACCCCCTACCCTGTATTTATTACGGGGGAAACGGGAACTGGCAAAGAGATGTTTGCAAGGCTCATTCACCAGCTCAGTGGACGGGATACTTTTCTGCCGATTAACTG
>SKJJ01000095.1 GCA_007115975.1 Chitinispirillum sp. | reverse complement strand
TAGAAAAGAACTACCAGCGTTTAAAAGTTGAAGAAACCGCCGTATACCAGCAGGTATGTACGGTGGTGTGAGAGGTCGATGAGGTTGAGTTAAACGACTCATCCTCATCTCCTACT
Source organism: Chitinispirillum sp. (assembly GCA_007115975.1). Lineage (GTDB taxonomy): Bacteria > Fibrobacterota > Chitinivibrionia > Chitinivibrionales > Chitinispirillaceae > Chitinispirillum. Next base: position 5,688 of record SKJJ01000095.1, on the reverse strand, counting down.
CGATTGGAGCAGAGCCAGAAAAAATCACCATTCAACAACAGCCAAATAACCGTACCAGTATTATATTTACCTTTAAATAGCTTCATTGTCCACCGCCACAAATTAACGGGAAGGAGTACGGATGTTTTTACATCTGAAAATTTCTGTAAGTCTCCTGTTCATTCTGCTGTGCCTGATTTCATGTGGCAAGCAGTGCTCATCAATTGAAACCATCCTTAGCAATCCCGTCCATTTTGTTGAGACACACCCCTTACATGCAGCTACTACCACTATTGACAAAATTGGAAAAATTCCGGATACAGTATTAAACCAGATTATTGAGTGGGATAACGACTCAACCTATTTTGCATACATACCGGATTCTGTTGAGCTCGCTTTGATCGCTGATATGATCTCTCTGTTGCCACCTCTGAATTTTAAGGCAATGGAGGAGAGGCTTGCAGGTATCTACTTCGTTGAAAATTTCAGATCAAACGGCATGATGGATTTTGCAAGGGATTCATCAGGTCTGCTCCATTTTTACCTGGTTTTTAATCCGGAGCTGCTAAAGAATTCGGTCAGTGAGGTCTTGAATAACAGACTTCTCTCCTGTTTTGTGGAGGATTCATCTGGTGTTGAGATTGAAATAATGGCATCTGACTCCGTTTTGGGCTTCTTTGCCACGTTGCTTCACGAAACAACACATGCAGCCGATCTTGTTTATCAGATTTCACCCTATCTGTTTCCCGTTTTTCCCGACATCACTATATCAAATGATACAGATTTCACTTTTGCACGTCTGTACTGGAAAGAGTATTCGGTTCCAAAAAAGGAGTATGATTTTCGGGGCAGGGATAGCATAACTGCTTATGGCTTTGATGGTGGTCCGAAAATTCCGATCGGTGACTCAAAAAAATTGGTGTCTGGGTTTTCACAGACACCCTTTGCCTCATTATATGGAAGCGTAAACTGGGCTGAAGATTTGGCAGAAATGGTTACCTGGTACCATTTAACCAGTGTGCTCAATACAGAGTACAAAATTGTGGTCAGGGAGAGAGGAGAAGTGGTTCTTGAATACCGGCCTATGGACAGTGAGAAGGTACGGAAGAGAGTACCGCTTATAGAACGGTTTTATAACAAGAAGCAGCAGCTTCCTCCGGCTGTGAAGTTTGGGATTTAAAGAGCTCCTGCAAAATTAAAAAGAAAAGCTTACCCCACGATTATAACAACTAATCTGACAGTCGGTTATTGCTCAGCTTTGAAAGGGGAGTGGTATTTAAGTCGGCTTTCAGAAACAGCAAAATTCAGATACCTTGTTACAAACTGTCGTGTTTTGATATTTGTGTTACATGTTCCTTATATAAGGCATTGATTAATAATGGAATAGGTATTATATAAAAAATGTATTGATAAATAAATGTAACAGTAGTATATTATTATCAGAACTGCTACAGAGGCTCAGTATGATTGAATTGTTCGCAGGGAACGTTTGTCAGGGACACTATGGATGAGGTAACGGTAACTCGTTTGGCACCTATATGTGTACGACTTCAATATTCATGAAGGAATGTCAATGTCAAAGAAACGTCTGCCCATAAATGTTTACAGATACTACGATTACCGGACGTTTCTCTCCGACCTGTTTAGACATATTCAGAATATCGATCGAAGTTTTTCATATCGTGAGTTTTCACGAAAGGCGCGTTTTTCAGCACCCAATATGTTAAAGCAGGTTATTGAAGGCAAACGAAACCTTAACCCCAAGACGATTGGACAGATCACCGAAGCGTTTGATTTCAACAAGGGCGAGGGTGAGTTTTTTTCAAATCTCGTTTTCATGAACCAGGCATCTACTCACAGGGAAAAAGATCTCTTTTACCGGCGCTTGTGCCGTTCGCGTCAGTATATTTTTGTGCAGGAAGGTGCACAGGAACTCTACAGATTCTACTCGCACTGGTACTACCCGGTGATACGTGAGATGGTATTGCTGGATGATTTTTGTGATGACCCCAACTGGATAGCGCATCGGATCTCGCCTTCGATCAAGCCGGCAGAAGCCCGGAAAGCTCTTGAAGAACTTGTCTCGATGGGTCATATCACTCAAAAGGCAGATGGCAGCTGGACACAGCAGTCACCTTTGGCCACGACAGGAGCCCAGATCGAATCGATTGCCGTTGTAAATTATCACAAAGCGATGATTGCGATGGCGGGTGATGTGCTGGACACCATATCACACGAAAGTCGTAATGTTTCATCGTTAACTCTTGCGGCATCGGAGGAAACCTACAAGTCGATTGTGGCGGAATTACAGGCAACCCGTCGGCGGATTATAGAACTGGCCGTAGCTGACAGGAAAGCTACAAATGTATTTCAGGTGAATTTGCAACTGTTCCCGGTCACAAATGATGAGAAGAAGGTAGAGAATATATGAAAAAGTCTCTTGGAGTTGCAGCTCTGGTGCTTATAGTAGCAGGTTCATGCGGAAGGTCGGATTTGTCGGTAACGGAAACCGGCAATCCAGTAAAGGTTTCGCTAAGCTACAAAACGATCACCTCGACAAATTCTTTGTTTAAAGTGTCTCATAAGAATGATACTCAAAGTGTTATTGTTACCAGAGTGGTGCTGGTTATAGACGCTGTATCCCTCGAATCGTCCACTGGGGTAGATAGTCTTTCTTTTGAATCGGAAATCCCTTATCTGCTCGACCTTGATCTTAGCGGATCCACCGTTTTGCTTGATTCCCTCATGGTCACAAGGGGGGGGCTTTATGATGAGATTGAATTCAAAATAGAACCGCTTGAAGATTCCATTTTACTGACCCGGCACCCTTGCCTTGCGGATAAGAGTATTCGCATTGAGGGTTACTGCAACGGAGACTCCATGCAGCCCTTCGTTTTCGAAAGCGATTTGGATGCTGAACTATCCCGTAGTTTCGATCCCCCCGTGGATCTGTCTGATAGAAGTAGTCATAACGTGGTGCTCCGGATAGATGTCAGCAGCTGGTTTTTAGATTCAGAAGGCGGTATTCTGGATCCGCGCCTTGAGGTCAATCGGGATGAAATCGAGGATAATATAGAAGAATCATTTGATGCTTTTGAGGAAGGCTGAGATGATTGTCAGTAAACACAATGTGGTAACATGCCCATTATACTCTACCGTTTGTTACATGAGCAGGTGTTCATGAGCGCAAGCACATCCATACTGATTAAAACCATCAATGATGAACTCCTGCAATCCCTTGGGTTGTTTGAATCCATTGAATTACAAAAAACAAGCAATAAGTTATCATTGAAAAGAATCGACAGAAAGTTTCTTCTAAGCATAGGCCGGCTCCCGGACTTTCTTAAAAATGTGAGTAACGATTATCTGCTGATCACAGTTGGAAACAGTTTTTCCCAGACATATAAAACTAACTATTATGACACAGAAGATCTTTTCTGTTACAACAGCCATCATCTTGGAAGGTCCAACAGATATAAGTTACGGTCGAGGGAATATGTTGAGAGTGGAAATGTCTTTGACGAGATAAAGGTGAAAAACAACCATGGGGTAACTAAGAAATACCGGCTCCAGAGGGAGGTAAAACAACAGCATTTCGATGATAAATTCAGATCTTTTGCTACCAAAACACTGGGCGAATTTAAAAGCATCCCTGCATTTCAGCTTGAAGTGGAATACAACAGGATTGCCTGCATCCAGAGAAATATGGAATCAAGATTAACTATAGATTTTAACCTGTCGTTCTCGCATTCCTCTGAAAAGAAGTTTCTCGAGAATCTTGTGATTGTCGAACTTAAAAGTATTATGCCACCTCACAGAATGTCTGTTTTTGAAAGTATAAGGAAAGCCGGTTTGAAAGAGAGCCGTTTCAGTAAATACTGTTTTGGGATGGCTTCTCTCAGAAAGAACTTAAGAAAGAATAATTTTATCCAAATTTTCCGTACTATTGACAGGTTGTAACCATGGCAAGGATGATTACATGGAATTGATCGAAAGTGTTACGCAGAACTTTTTTGACGCCGAGAGTTTCTATCCATTGTTGTTCCGGTTCACACTCAACATTTTTTTTGCGTATATAATAATTGACAAGATATACTACCGGCTGAACAAAAGACGTGACTTTCTTTTTACCTTTTTTATCTTTAATATTCTTATCTTCTTTATTGCAAGCGTTCTTGCAGATGTTAAGATAAGAACCGGATTCGCATTCGGACTCTTTGCAATCTTCTCAATTCTGAGATATCGTACAGAACAGATCAATATTAAAGAGATGAGTTTTCTGTTCACCAGTATTATCATCGCGGTCCTCAACTCACTGGTTACAATCGACGTTGCGCTGACAAATATCCTTTTTGCAAATATTGTAGTTGTGGTTCTGACTTACACCCTTGAAAAAATGTGGATCAAAAGATATACCAGAAGAATGAAGTTGACATATAATAGCATTCAGTACCTTAGCGAACCAGACAGGGCCATATTGTTCGAGGAGATCGAAAAGCGCACGGGAATAAAGGTGAAACAGGTTGAGATTAAGAACATAAACTACTTAAAGGATTCAGCTGAGTTAATCGTCTACTATTGAAATTATATTTATAGGAGCATTGCAAATGCTTTATAAGATCTCAGATTTCTTTACATTTGTCAGAGTTGTAACTTTTGTATTGTGTTTTCTCTTATTTGATGTCAATGTTTCTGCATCTCAAGACCTGCTTGTGTGCAGAGCTCGAGTAGACTATATTGGTGATACGAATATAGAAGGAACTACATCCGCAGACAGCAGAGGATATTTTAAGCCGCGGTTAAGAGTAAGGTTGTTTCCGTTTTCAGACCTTCCGTTCTATTTGCAATCTGAAATCATCTACGATCATTACATACGGGAGCGTGACTTTGATGATAATTCCCCATTCATCTCTGCTGATATTGGCTTCAGGCCCAGAGGTAATAAGAGCAGGCTTTATTCTGAAATCTCATATAAACATTATATGGGCTATGTATTAGAGGAAAATGAACAGGAGAACTGGAGGCCGGTTCTTAAGGAATTTGAATTCAATAATAAAATCAGAATGAGAGTCATGCGTAGCAATGTTGATTTTATTCTCAATGCCAGATTTAATCATTTTAGTTCTCTCTATGATAATGAGCCCTGGGAAGAATTGGGACCATCGCTAGAAACAGGTGCTGAAATCACTTATCTGAGAATAAGATGTAAAAAAAGTAAGTCATTTTGTCTTGAAAATATTCAATCATCATTTTTCTATGAGTACTGTGGGTTTGAAAAAATTAGAAGATCATATAATATGTTCACTTTTGGATCAGGCCTTAATTTAAAAGTCCTGCGTACATCAATAAACACTTTTGCCAAATACAGTCGAAAGATTTATATGCAAGAACGGGACAATGACTCGGTCGGAACCGTAGTACCTTATTATAACCGGTATGACTGTGGAGTTCTTGTTACAGTACCGGTGATTGAGTATCTTGATTTCAGATTGGGAGCCAAACTGCGTTTCAGGGATTCCAACTGGCCAAACTTTGACTATGACAGACACACTTTTTTTATTGGTTTAGAGTGGAATTCCTCTATTGGCAGATGAATGATACTTTTTTAGTGGGTAAGCACTTACATACACAAAAGGATTAAATCAAAGAGCACTATGGAAATATTTTCACAGACCTATACTGAAGACTTTCGCCACTTGTTGGAAAATG
>SKJJ01000113.1 GCA_007115975.1 Chitinispirillum sp. | reverse complement strand
TAATACACAATTAGTTTGGTTATTTTCACACTAATACACAATTAGTTTGGTTATTTTCACACTAATACACAATTAGTTTGGTTATTTTCACACTAATACACAATTAGTTTGGTTATTTTCATACTAATACACAATTAGTTTGGTTATTTTCATACTAATACACAATTAGTTTGGTTATTTTTATACTAATACACCGATTAATTGAGATCACATTTTTTGCAAACTGTAAGTTTTCTAGTTTTTGCCCGGCCATTCTCGTTTTGGGCAGGGTTATAAATAGATTTTATGCTAAAACATGGGCCACGACCTAATACCTTCGCCACTTCCAAACCCAAAAAGGTTATGAAACTATGGACAGTGATTTTTGTGCGCGTTGGTTTCAAAGTAAGATGAGCACGCTTGTAGCCAAACCCTATGTACACATTCTGTTTGGTGCACGACAGACAGGGAAAACAAGTCTGCTCAAAAACCTTATTTCAAACAGTAAATTGTGGTATAATCTTGCTGACCCACAAGAGAGAAACCGCCATATTACTGATCCCGCAACATTTATCAGAGAGTGCAGAGCCTTGCCATTCAAAGGCGAGCCACTACTGGTAGTAATTGATGAGGCACAAACAGCACCCTCAATTTTTGATTCAATTCAGGTTCTTTACGATACCGACAAAACGCGGTTCAGATTCGTATTGTGCGGAAGTTCTGCCCGAAAATTACGTACTACCGGTTCAAACCTTCTTCCCGGACGCTCAATGATGCACCATCTTTACCCACTTGTGCTTTGTGAGAGACCGGCCACCTCTTCGATGACAACAGATTCCCTTATACTCCCGCTTACATGGGAGAAGAATCCTTCTGAGCCGACATTTCCAGCTACAGATATTGAGGAGCGACTTGCGTATGGAGATTTACCGGGAATAATATGCCTGCCATCTGAGGACCGTTCTGACGTATTAAGATCCTATGCCAATATTTACCTTGAAGAGGAGATTCGACGTGAGGCTAATATCCGGGACTGGAATGCATTTATAAACTTTCTTCGCCTTGCTTCAACCTATTCCGGAGAGATGGTGAACTACTCGGCAATTTCCCGTGAGGCAGGGGTTTCCATAACAACAATCAAGTCCCATTATCAGTTGCTGGAGGATATATTCGTTGGGTTTTCAGTACCTGGTTTCACCGGAAGTACCAGAAAGGCTCTGCTGTCAACACCCAAGTTTTATTTCATAGATTTGGGCCTTCGCCACGCGGCAGCGGGCCTTGTAGCGGGGAAAAATATCGTTTCCGCTAACCCCGGTCCACTATTTGAACAATGGGTAGGTTTAGAACTATGGAAAAGAATGCACTACCTTAAAGAAGGTAAGCTCTCCTATTTTAGGGCTAAAAGTGGGATGGAGATCGATTACATTGTGGAATTCCGGGAGAAGATTATTCCCGTTGAGGTGAAATGGACCAAAACACCGTCAGTCAGAGATGCACGTCATATAGGCTCTTTTATAGATGAAATACCACAAGCAACCCACGGATTTGTTGTGTGCCGCTGCCCACGACCACAGCTGCTTAAAGAAAATGTTACGGCGATACCCTGGTGGATGATATAGTGCAGGAACACTTTTGCAAGCTTGCCGAAGTGTTCCCCCTCGCTTCCGGGACCGGGTCTCGAGAAAAAACCAAGAGAAAGGTACGAAACCCAGAAGCGAAACCCGATTCCGTACCCGAGTGGGAAAGTTTCCATGGTTTAAACCAGAATGGCCCATGTTTTCATCTAAGCGACAGTCACCTCTTTCGAAAGATACACATCCTGTATAGCATTGAGCAGAAGTGCTCCTTCTTTCATGGGACGCTGGAAAGCCTTTCTTCCAGATATCAGCCCCATTCCCCCGGCGCGCTTGTTAATTACAGCAGTCCGCACCGCTTCCTGAAAGTCATTAGCTCCTGATGCGCCGCCGGAATTGATCAGTCCCACTTTACCCATGTAGCAATTTGCCACCTGATAGCGGGTCCACTCCACCGGATTGTCGGCAGTCAGTTCCTCATACACCAGCTTGTGTGTTTTACCAAATGCAACAGCATTGTACCCGCCGTTGTTTTCAGGCAACTTTTGCTTGATGATGTCTGCCTGAATCGTAACACCAAGGTGATTTGCCTGACCAGTAAGGTCTGCAGATGTATGATAATCGGTACCATCCTTTTTGAATGCAGGGTTTCTGAGATAACACCAGAGCACTGTTGCCAGTCCGAGTTCATGAGCCTGCTCAAAGGCAGCTGAAACTTCCTGTATCTGACGTGATGATTCCTCTGAACCGAAATAGACCGTGGCGCCCACAGCCGCGGCACCCATCTTCCACGCCTGCTCGACACTTGAGAACATTATCTGGTCGAAGGTGGAAGGATAGGTAAGAAGTTCATTATGGTTGAGCTTCACAAGAAACGGAATTTTATGCGCATATTTACGTGCGACGCTACCCAGCACTCCCAGTGTGGAAGCCACTGCATTGCAGCCACCTTCGATGGCGAGTTTGACGATGTTTTCAGGATCAAAGTAAACCGGATTCGGAGCAAAGGATGCACCTGCCGAATGTTCGATACCCTGGTCAACCGGAAGAATCGACACATACCCTGTTCCGGCAAGGCGTCCGGTACGGTATATCCACTCGAGATTTTTCAGAACGTTTATATTCCTGTCTGTTTGTGAAAATACGCGGCCAACAAAATCCCCACCTGGAAGGGTTAAGACATCATTTGAGATACCTTTACATTTGTATTCGAGAAGTGATTTCGTGTCAGCATCAACGAAATCTGCAATATTTGCAGCGATCTGTCCCGGCTTATAGTTTTCGAGGGTTTTTGACATAAAATTTCTCCTTTGTGATTTGTTTGTACCGAGGGAATGTATACATTCATAACGATGTGTGTCAGCTCCTAATTAAACTAATACACCGCGGCTGGCAGGCAAGGAATTTTCTGATTTTTCCGTAACATTTCGTTGTATGCCTCAGCACAGTGAGAACCCATTGTGCGGTGAGAAGAAAAACCAGTATTAAGGAATCAGAGACTTGAGGATATACCAGCCGTGAGTGGAGCCTTACCCCGTAGAGGTATGTCACCAAGCCCCGGGTTTTTACCCGGGGCGTTGCAAGATGCCGGAAAATGTGGAGTTTGTATATCAACACCTCAATCAAGAATGTTGCGCGCCAACCCCACCGTTGAATCAACACAAATAATATCGATAGTAATATGACAGTATTCATTGGTTTCACGCAGTTTTTTCAGAAGCGGTTCCTTGTCGATATTGTCCCCTTCCACGGTTGCCATGAAAAATCGCTGATCGGGCGATACCCGCCAGATATGAAGATCACGGACATGCTCCACCCCGCCGGTGAGTAAAATCTTCTTTGCATTATCCATCAGGTCGTTGTCCTCGTTGTAGTCAAGCAATATTTTCCCTGTACTCTTTAAAAGCCCCATAGCCCAGTGAAGGATAACTGCGGCCCCCACAATACCCACCGCCGGATCAAGCCATACCATCCCCCTGAACATCCCGGCAAGAAGAGCAATAATCGCCAGAACCGAAGTGAGCGCATCGGTAAGGACATGCAGATAGGCAGCGCGCAGATTGTGATCGTGGTGATGACCATGGCCATCTTTGTGATCATCATGATGACCATGGTTATGATTATCCGAAAGAATCACTGCACAGAAAATATTTATAGTAAGGCCGATTACCGACACGATAAGAGCATCACGAAACAGAATATCGGTGGGATGAATAAGCCGGTGAATCGATTCCTTCACCATTATCGCAGCCGTTATCATAAGCGCTATGGCTGAGGTGTATCCTGCCAGAACCCCCACTTTCCCTGTTCCAAAAGTAAAACCCTTGTTTTTTCCGTGACGCTCTGCGAAAGCATAGGCAATCAGGGTGAAAAGAAAAGCAAGTGTGTGTGTTCCTGTGTGGATTCCATCCGACAACAGGGCCATGGAACCGGACAGGAGACCCACGGTGATTTCAGCAGCCATGGTGACTGCCGTAATGGTCATCACAAGTATGGTTCGTCTTTTGTTTCTTCGGTTATCCGGTATGGTATGTACTGTTTCGCACAGCATTGGTTACTCCTGGTTTTCTTTTGTTAACTTTTTTCTGTTTGGCAGTATTTTTTTCACCGCACAGGCTGTGCCACCCAAACATAACTCTTTCACCACCGGGATGGGTTAAAACCCACTCCTGGAATTGAAATATGGTATTAATTATTGTACCGGCTAAAGCCGGTTAGCCGACACAGTTATTTACCACAGACTCGTTGTCGTAATCCTAATCGACCACCCTCTCAAACCACTTCATGCCCCACACTCACATCACTCTTCCCCGTATCCCGAAACTCCTCAAGATGCCGCACATGACTCTCCTCTTCACTTGCAAGAGAGACAAAAGCGCTGCGCACTTCCGGTATCAGTGCACTTTGCGCCAAAGCACGGTAGAACTGTGCTGTAGCCAATTCATGTTTTATCGCCTGTTCTATGATAGCTTCGTTTGCAACATCATTCACTTCATCTAAAAACAGAGGCGGGATATCTTCACAACACACAGGATTCACTACCTTGCAAGGCTCCTGTTCGTGATTTCCAATTGCGTGTATGCGTGACAAATGTTGTTGCTCTTCGCAGGCCAGATGCAAAAGCAGTTCACGAAGCTGCGGTGAGTGTGCTTTTTCTGCAAGGTCAAAATAGTTCTGAGCCGACTCCCTCTCAAATACTTCTGCAGCCCTGAATGCCACCTTGGCAAGAATGCCTTCGGATGTAGCGCTCACCGATTCTGCTTTTTCGCTTCTGTAGGCCTCAAAAGCACTCAGCAGCAACACTACTCCGAAAATCAAAAACAGAACCGCTGCAACTCCCTGTATCAAATGCTTTGGTACGGTTCTCTGAAGAAATGAACCTACAAGCACCGCCGCCAGTGCAGAGAGCACCAGAGCACTTGCTGCTCCGGCAAACACCGACCAGGGCGATTTTGTTCCTGCTGATGCAGCCATAGAGGCAAGCTGGGTTTTATCTCCCAGTTCGGCCAGAAAAATCAGAGCAAAGGTGCTGAAAAAAAGACGCCATTCCATGAGTTACTCCCTGAAGAAAATTTTTCGCTGAAACAGTATTTGCAGTAGTCTGCAAGTGTACATACCACCAAATCATTGTCAGGTATAAATTAATTCAATGAAGTGATAAGGGAAAAATAAGAATCAGGTGGGGGTGAATTTACACCCAAACCGAAAAAAATCTTTACTCTATTCAGGGTACAACATCTATAGCAATCGATTTAAAAAGGCACCATACACGACTACCCGGTTTAAGCTCCAAGCGGTCTTTGGAATCACGGGTTATCTCTGCCATAAGTTTAATACCGGTATCTACCAGGCAAAAGACAGTTGAACCCCGGTCGAAGATATCTATAACCGTTCCTTCCAGTTGATTTTGAAAGGTAGAGTCTTCTACCCTACTTCGCGACAAGGCAATATCATCCGATTTGATAAAAATTTTCACCTCATCTCCAACCCTGTACAGCAGCCTGCACCTTTCACACACTACCCGAACACAATTGTTGTTTTTCACATAAGACAAAGTGGCAAGATTCTTTACATGATCAACATCGTTAACCCTGAGAGTGCTTGTGTTAAATATCCGGCCACTGTTTAAGATAGCGGCAGCGGATTTTGATGCAATCAAATTATCATACTCATCATGCCCAACACATTTTCCATCCTCAATGATACAAAGACGATTGGTCAGTTTAAGCAGATCTTCAATTTCATGGCTTACTACAAGAATCGGAATATTGGCCATCTGCTGGAGAGTCAGAAGATACGGTATTATCTGGCTCCGCAAATTAGTATCGACGGCCGAAAAGGGTTCATCAAGCAATAAGATATCAGGTGATGAGAGCAGAGCACGTCCAAGAGCAACCCTCTGATACTCTCCTCCAGAGACTGCTGCGGGTCTGCTGTTAAGTAAATTTTGAAGCTTCAGTATAGCAACAACCTCGTTGAATCCAAGCTTTTCCGGACGTTTTTTATCAATACCGTACATTAGATTTTTTTTTACACTCATGTGGGAAAAGAGCCTGCCATTCTGGAACACATAGCCAATATTGCGCTTGTGAACCGGAAGACTTATACGTTTTGCGGCGTTGAATACCTCTCTGCCATGAATCACAATACGCCCCTGCTCTGGAATTACCAGACCGGCGATTGCATTCAACAGCGAACTTTTACCCGAACCGCTGGGACCGAAAATTCCGGTGATACCTGGCTCAAAGGTCTCATTTATACAAATATCATAATTACTTCGCGGAAGCACAAATTCTGTTGTTATCATGATTTTTTCATCCGTTTGATTAACCATTCTGATACAATCATGGCACAAAAAGAGATAAGTACAGAAACAAGAACCAAACGTAACGTTGCCCGTTCCATCCCAGGAACCTGCATATAGGCATAAATTGCAAGCGGCAAGGTCCTGGTTTGACCTTCGATATTTCCGGCAAATGTTATTGTTGCTCCAAATTCTCCTAACGACCGTGCGAAAGCGAGGATAAACCCTGATATAATTCCCGGCAAAGTCATTGGAATGGTGATAAGAAAAAACGTTTTTACCGGCCCTCTGCCAAGAGTCCAGGATGCCTCTTCCATCCCCTTTTCCCCCATTTCCATGGATATACGAATAGCTCTTATCATTAACGGAAATGAGACGACAATCGATGATACAACCGCTGCTGCAAAAGTAAATGGCAGTCGAATTCCAAAGACTGTGCCTAGATAGCTGCCAATATACCCCTGAGTTCCTAACAGGAGCAAAAGCAGATAGCCAGTTGTAACTGGTGGCATAACGAGTGGCAGATGAAGTACACTTTCAACTATTGATTTACCCCAGAAAGAGTAGCGAGCCAAAAAATATGCAAGTAGTACAGCAACAGGAAGAGATATTACTGAGCATAGTATTGCCACTCTAAGCGACAGTACGATGGCAATAAATTCCGATTGATTGAGCGAAAAAATACTCTCCATTGCCTAAATCCGATCAGCGAGATTTTGAAAAACCGTATTTGAGCCACACCGAATCAGCTTGCTCACCTTCGATATACGAAAGAAACATTCTCCCTTTCTCAGAATTGCTGCACATTGCAGCCATATAAACAATCGGTTGATGAGTTTGGGTAGGAAATGAACCAAGTATCTTTACTCTCTGAGATTTTTCTGCATCAGTTCTGTAGACAATACCCAATGGCGACTCCCCCATCTCAACCATCATCAATGCAGAACGAACATCTTTTGCCGGAAGTATTCTTGAGGCAACTGCACTATGCCAACCCAAGAATTGGATTGCTTGCTTTGCATACTTACCGGCTGGCACATGGGCCGGATCGCCCATTGAAAGCCTCGACCTCCCCAGCATCGTAGCCAACTGCACAGTCGAGTCGATAACAACGGGCTCGTGGTCACTCCCTTTGGGAGCGATCAAAACAAGGGTATTATTGGCCAGCTCTTTAACGATATTATCCATCAACAGCCCTAAACTGTCAACATACTCCATCCACTCTTTGCTTGCGGAGATATAAATATCCGGAACGTTACCCTGTGCCATCTGTCGCGCGAGGGTACCGGAGGAAGCCAGATTTGTCTTGATGAGGACTTCGGTATGGGTAGTAAATGAGTCGACCAGTTCCGCTATGACATCACCAAGACTTGCGGTAACAAAGAGTACCACAGTCTCCTCCTGTGGCTCAGCACAGCTGAAAAAGAATAATGTCACAGCCCCCAATATGATTACTGCTGATAATAGTTTCACTTTCATTAACAGTATCCTTTATCAAGACTTATCAAGGTGTATTCAAAGCTTTACCCTGATTTAACAGAATCAATTACCCTGGAGGCGAATTTATTGGACACATTGATTCCACACGACATAAAATATGCGTGTACTGTTGATGTTCCTGAATGTTTGCCGATTACATATTGTTCACTCCTGCCGATAACAGCTGCCTTACAGGGCTGATAGGATAGCGGGTCTTTCAACATTCCATGACAATGTATCCCTGATTCATGTGTAAATGCATTGTTGCCAACCAGCGGCTGATGAGGTTGAGATTTGAGTCTGAAAGCTTTTGCAGATGTGATGCACAGCTGCGGCAATGCCTCAAGACGAATAGTAGACTCCTTTTTATAAAGCAACGATAGTGCTGCAGCAACCTGCTCCAGCGCAGCATTTCCCCCACGCTCACCAACCCCGTTTACCGTGACACTTATAGCCTGTGCACCGGCCCTGATTGCGGCCAGTGCATTCGCTGTGGCCAGACCGAAATCATTGTGTCCATGAAATTCAATTCCGATTCCGTTGGCCTTTTCCTTCAACCTGGTAATCAGTTCAGATATCGAATCCGGTGTACCAATTCCCACGGTATCAGCAATTCTGATTCTCTCTGCACCGCAATCTGCAGCCCTTTGCATAAAATCAACAAGAGACAGTTCTGATGCCCTGGTTGCATCCTGTGCACCTACTGTCACCGATGAGAAATACCTTTTGGCAAAAGGCACCAGCTCCTGCAATGATTTCAGCACCTCTGAGGTGCTCATGGAAATTATCGATGCATGCAGCACAGATGCAGGAAATGAAATATGAACAGTGTCTGCACCCGTTTCATATGCAGCCAGAATGTCACTTTTTTTTGCTCTAGCCCAAACCGATATATTCAGTGATGGAAAGGCCTTTACAATGGCTCGAATATCATTCTGTTCTCGTAAGCTGCAGGCTGCAAACCCAGACTCTATATCGCTGACACCAGCATCCCGTAACGCCGATACTATACGCAACTTTTCCCTAAGTGTTAAGCTGACACCCGGCATCTGTGCCCCGTCACGAAGTGTGGTGTCAATAATCGTATAAGCACATTTTCTTCTCATATTGCCTCTCAGTTCATAAGGTATTTTTCAACTGCACTATCCTCCTCAAGAGCATCAAGTATCTGATCAATTTTTTCCTCTGTTACATCACCATACCAATAACCACTTGGGTAAATAACCATTGCTGGCCCACGGTCACACACTTTCAAACACCCGGTTGCAGAGACCTGTGCATCCAGACCGCGATCGACTATCTCCTCTTCAAGATACTGCAGCAAAGTAACTGCTCCTTTTTTATTACACACCCCCTGTGGTTCTCCGCTCAACCTGAAAGAATTACAAACAAGAATATGGTGTTGTGGCTTATTCATACATACTCCTTCGATTAATGTTAGTTAGTATTTTAGATTATCCGGCGCATTCGCCGCCAGACCCTCCACATCCGCTTCCACAGCTTGTTGGTGCCTTACTGGTCATATATGCCGGTACAGGGCGCCCGTTAAAAAGTTCATTTAAAGCAGTTTCAATGAGTCCATCCATAGCGATAACCTCTATTCCATGTTCTGCCAATATATCAACCGGTTTCTTCCCCGCATACTGCACACAAAGCGTATGACAATCATGAAGGATTTTTGCCAGATCGTGCCATCGTTCCAAGCCTCCACCCTGTGGAGGTGTTTTTCTCGTTTCAAGTAGTGTGGGTCCGGCATCAGAATTTTTATAGATCATTAATTCCATAGCATTTCCCAAATGCTGATTTACCAGCATCCCTTCCATGGAGGCAACAGCAATGAACTGTGGACTGTTTTTACCGGGAAGCTGTTTCTTTGAGGTGCAACAGCCCTGAAGCAATTTGGTTATTACCTCTTGATTTGCCTCACCGATTTTCCCCACAGCATCCGCCCGGCACCGTGCGCAGTGAGTCATTTGCGGTATATGCGCAGCTGCTTTTTTTCTGATTTCGGCCATCATGGTGGTAGATGGTTCCTCACAATTTTCAAAGTCAGATCCCGAAGCTGGAAACAACGGCATGCAGTTTAATATATCGACTCCGTACAACTTTAAGGTTGAAGCCAGTTCCTCAATATGGTGATCATTTATGCCAGGAATAACAATGGTATTGACCTTCACTGTTACACCATGATCTTTCAATTTTTGTATTGCATCAAGCTGCTGTTCAAGCAGTTTTGCAGCTCCCTCAGGGCCTCTCATAACCCTGGTACCATAGCGCATCCATCGATATATTTTACTCCCTATTTCAGCATTAACAGCATTTACCGTTATTGTCACATGCGACACATCAAGAGCTGCTATTTCTTGAACATAAGGAGAGACATTCATTCCGTTTGATGCCAGACAGAGCAGCATTTTTGGATACTGTTCACGCACCATTTTCAAGGTAGACAAAGTTTCTTCCGGACATGCAAACGGATCTCCCGGACCGGCTATCCCAACAACGCTTATGTCGGGCTGAAGTACAAGGATCTCTTTTAGATACTCAAGAGCCTGCCATGGTTTAAGCACTGCGGATGTTACTCCGGGTCTTGACTCATTGACACAATCAAATTTTCGGTTGCAGAATTTACACTGAATATTGCACAAAGGAGCAACCGGTAAATGAACTCTTCCATATTTATGGCGAATTTTCATGTTAAAACAGGGGTGACGTGAAATATCGAGTGCCATGAACATTACCTCCTTGAATTAATCCTTCGGCTCGGTGTCGTATAGATCGTATTGTGAACAGCGAAATTCTTATTCAAACAAACCATTTTGGTGCGAATCCATCCCCGCCTTGTATAAAATCCCAGTGCATTCTCATTACGTATATCCGCCAGCAACTGCATCCGAACACAACCGGCAGACACAGCCCATGAGTGTATATGCTGAAGCAGTGCAGTCGCGACACCTTGTTTTCTGAATTTTTTGTGCACAATAAGATCTTCGACTCTGCTGCTTAGACCACCCTCTGCGGTTGAGATTGATATCTGAGCGGTACATAATCCAACAACACGACTGTTCTGTTCTGCTACTTTCACTATGCTTCGTTCATGATCGGCAAGCAGTGCAGCCAAACCGTGTCGCTGACGATTTTTGTTGAATGTAAAATCATCTTCTATACAGAATAGATATTCAAGCAACTCCACCATCTCATCGATATCCTGTGCCCGAGCGTCCCGTATTGAAAAATCCTGTTTATTCACACCCATTCCTTTTTTACCAGGTTAGATAGCCAATATCAGAACTCTCCTGCCGTTTATCAATGATAGCATTAATAATACGGTCGTAGAGCTCTATTGTCCCTTCGTATCCCACGATTCTAATACGCTGTGCACCCATGCGGTCATGAACGGGAAAGCCGACCCGCACCAGCGGCACCGAAAGCTTACGGCAGACAGAGTAGCCCTTACTGTGACCAATCATTATATCCACCGGGCTTTGCTGCATAAAACCCATCAGGTCTTCAAAATCAGCATCTTCCAGAATACTTGCAGTTGCTGCTACCGATGGCACGGTACGTTCAAGTGCCTTTTTTAAGCTTGATGGTTTACATCCAGATATACACACCGAAACAGTTATTCCGATTTCACTCATCAGTGAAGCAAGTGCACAAACCAGATCCTCTTCACCATATATGGCAGCGGTTTTTCCAGCAGCATACTTGTGACCATCAACATAGGCATCAACCAGCCGTTTTCTTGCCTTGGCATATTTAGATGGCACTGAATGTCCGCTTAGAACTGCAAGAGTGGAAAAAAAGCGATCGCTGTTTTCTATTCCCAGCGGTATAGCCATTCTGTGGGATGGCACTGCAAATGAATCATTGAGATACACTGCGGTGGATTGTTCATCGGGTATTGACATACCAAACTCTATGGCAGCACTGCACCTGGAGCAATTTTCCAATTCAGTTAATGATGTACCGCCGGAAGGGATTTTCTGATACTCATCCCATGAGCCCCCATCCAGTGTCTCTGAAAAATCAGGTACCATTACAAGAGGCATCTGGAAATCATGAAACACCTGCTTTATATATCGATAATCCTCCGGTGAGAGCAACCCAGGAAACAGAACGGTATCTGGAAGTGTGGCTCCTGCTTTAGCGAACTTTTTCACCACTGCCCGCACAGCTGAAAAGAAACCATCCATATGTGTGCCTTTGAAACTGGGGGTACTGACATGAACGATCTGCGGCAGTTCATCGTTACTACCAGTAAGTACGCGAAGATGCAGTCCAACATCCTCACCGATAGTTTCTGCAAGACAGGTAGTAGCTATCCCAATAAGCTTGGGATTGTATTGATTTACAATATTTGCTATTGCGCGCAAAAGATTTTCACCTCCACCAAAAACCGTCGTATGTTCTGTAAAGCTGGAAGAGGCGATGTCAATAGGTTCCCTGAAGTGGCCTATAACGTAGCGTCGTATATAGGTTGCACACCCCTGTGATCCATGAAGAAGAGGCATTGCACCCTCAATCCCCTTAAAGACCAATGAAGCACCAAGCGGAGCACATAATTTACATGCATTACGTGTTGAAGTATGGGTTTTTTGAACACTATTTGATTTATCAGTCATAATGGCACCTCTTTGGCTTCACGTCTGGGAACGAACTTCCACACGGGACTTGTAACAGTCTGAAATACCTCACGGGAAAAATTCAGCATCCCCTCAAATCCTGCAAGTGCTATTTTTCTTTCATGGTTATGGTCACAAAAACCTACTCCAAGTTTATAAGCGATTGGACGCTCCTTGACACCCCCAATAAAAAGATCCACATCCTTTTCCAGTATAAACCGTGCAAGCTCAAGCGTGTTGGCATCATCAACAATTATCGTATCCTTATTGCACATCGCTTTAAGTACTTCGTAGTCCTCTTTATTTCCCGTTTGGGAGCCCACAACAGCAGTTTCCATATTAAGCGTTCTTAATGATTTTATCAGTGAAAAAGCTTTGAACGCACCGCCGACATAAATGGCAGCCTTTTTCCCCCTCAAGGCTTCCCTGTACTGTTGAATCTTCGGCAGAATATTATTAACCTCCTCGTACACCAGCTCTTTTGTCCTAGAGATCACTTCCTGGTCATTGAAAAAATCAGCAACGTCATATAATGCCTTTGATGTGTCTTCGATACCAAAATAGGATGCACGTATATAGGGAATTCCATAGGTTGATTCCATCTTTTTTGCCAACCATGTCATTGATCCGCTGCACTGCACTATATTCAGCGATGCCCCGTGTGCCTTCATGATATCCTCCACCCGCCCGTCACCGGTAATGGTCGATACCACCTTTATTCCCATCCGTTCATAGTATTTCTTTATTATCCAGGTCTCCCCGGCAATATTAAAATCCCCAAGGATATTTACACTTAGAGAAGGTATATCGTCTACCGGCAATGTACCAACAAGAGAATAAAGTGCATCACAGGCAGCCTTATACCCGTCCTTTTTGGTGCCCTTAAATCCTTCAGAATGAACGGCAATTACCGGTATCCCCTTCTCCCTCTTAACTTTTGCACATACACTCTCCACATCATCACCTATAACCCCCACGACACAGGTAGAGTAGATGAATGCAGCCTTTGGATGGTACTGATCAATCAACTCCACCAGCGATTTGTATAGTTTTTTCTCGCCTCCCTGAATGATATCCATTTCACCCAAATCAGTTGAAAAGCTCATTCTGTGCAGCTGCGGTCCCGAAGAGAGTGCTCCGCGTATGTCCCATGTATACGCAGCACAACCAATTGGACCGTGTACAAGGTGCAACGCATCAACAACCGGATAGAGTACCACCCGGGAGCCGCAAAAGACACATGCCCTCTGCGACACAGCTCCTGCAAGTGACTGTTTCTCACAATCTATAGCTGCGCCTTGCGTTCCTGCTTGCTGTATCTGCTTTTTGCGCTCTTCGAGATACTCTATTGGTGTATTTTTCATTCCAGCCCACCTTATTAACATACAGAACGTTCAGAAAAAAGACTCTTGCCGGTGTACTGACAGCACCTTGCCCTTTGCAAATACTAGCCAAAGATACCTGTCTTGGTGCTGTCTTCCTTTTGTCACATTACAAGCTCAAATGATTCCTCTGGTGCATCCCGATCCTGACGATCCATAAGACATCCAAGTATACCTTCCAGTATTTTCATCCCACCACTATATCCAACGCGTGGAAAATAGCTATGTCCAACCCTGTCAAGTATCGGAAATCCAATCCTCAGCAGCGGTATATCTTCATCCCTGGCGATATATTTACCATAAGTGTTTCCGATAAGCAGATCCACTGATTCATTTTTTATCCATTGGTGCATCAGAAACATATCCGCCCCGGCTCCGCATTTCACCTGTAGTCCCTCTACCCGGTCTCCGGCGATCTCACGGATCCTTTTCTCGAAGTATTTTCCAGAGGTACCGCTCACGATGTAAACAGGCTTCATCTCAAGGTCCACCAGAAATTCTGTCAGTGGAATAAGAATGTCAGGATCCCCCCAAAGTGCCACCCTTTTACCATAGAGATACTGCTGCATATCGGTAATTATATCAACAAGCCTTCCCCGCTCATCGGTAACTTCATCCGGAACCGCAACCCCTGCCACTTCTGAGATTTTCATGATGAACCGGTCTGTGGCAGAGAGCCCTATAGGGATATCCAGCACAGAATAGGGCACACGACATTTGGAATCCATCTCTTTTGCAGCATCTTCGGTACAGAATTTTCCAAGTCCGATGGTGTATTTGCTGTCACCGGCTAAGATAAGCTCATCAACCGTGGTGCCACCCTTGGGATAGAATTGCAGTGTACCAGTCTGCGGAGCATCAAGCACATCCGATGTATCCGGAAACAGTATTACTTCCGCTTTAAGGATTTGAGCGATTCTTTTTAACTCTCTCA
Source organism: Chitinispirillum sp. (assembly GCA_007115975.1). Classification (GTDB taxonomy): domain Bacteria; phylum Fibrobacterota; class Chitinivibrionia; order Chitinivibrionales; family Chitinispirillaceae; genus Chitinispirillum. The sequence goes on along the minus strand of SKJJ01000113.1, from coordinate 4,786 downwards.
TATCCGATGGCTCAACCCATCCGCAAATAAGATTTATCGCCTCATTTTTAGTGCCGGTATTTTCTGCAAAGTACTTAACCATCCCCTTTACCATGTTTGCATACCCCGTCACATGGCTCCCCAAATAACTTGGCGTATTGCAGTGAATGACATACTTGCCTTCGGGTACTTTTCCACTGTCTTTTGCTTTTGAGACAATCTGAGGAACATCATCACCGATTGTTTCGGAAAGACAGGTCGTATGCACGGCAATTACCTGCGGGTCATAGATAGTGAACAGGTTTTCAATGGCCGTTACGAGGTTTGCCTGCCCACCAAAGACCGAAGATCCTTCTGTAAATGAACTGGTGCCGGCCATCACCGGCTCCTTATAGTGACGGGTAAGCGTGCTCCTGTGATAGGAGCAACAACCCTGCGAGCCATGACTGTGAGGCATACAGCCGTGAATACCGAGTGCTGCATACATTGCGCCAATTGGCTGACATGTTTTTGCCGGATTTACAGTGAGAGCCTGGCGCTCCTCTATTTTCTGTGGTGTATGTCGTAACAACATTTTATATTTCTCCTTGTTGAATGTAAAGTTGCTTTATGCAGCGTCAGACACATAACGAGCCGTAACTTTTGATTGTCCACCACTGCTCTGAGACCAGGGAGCCTTTACAAGGGTCCATACACGCGTGTTTACCAACCGGTCAATGTCCTTGAAAAAATTGACCGCTCCGGTAAATCCGGCAAAGGGGCCACCATAGTCATAACTGTGCAGCTGTTTTAGCGGTATGCCCATTTTCTGCACGATGTATTTTTCCTTGATTCCCGCACAAAAGAGGGCCGGTTTATACTTCTCTATCAATATCTCTGTTTCATGCTGACTAATATCATCAATAACAAGAGCACCCGAATTCATCTCAGAAATCATGCCTTCATAATCACTCAGTATAAACCCCTGTTCCTCAAGCTGAGCAAGTTCTTCGGGTGTTTTTCGCGGATTATAACGTTCAGGATCAGCCTCAACTTGCAACTCCTCAATATTTCTGCTGTCAGCATCTACTTTGATATAAGGTAAAACCTTTCTTCCCTCATAGTCATCGCGATGAGCAAACTCATAACCGGCAGCCACAGTCTCCATACCAACTTCGGTGAAAAGGTACTGATAATGGTGTGCACGGCTTCCCCCTACAAACAACATCACTTTCTTTCCTTCCAGGCGCGGCTTGATTTCTGCAATGGTTTTCTTTACTGCCACCATCTCCTCCTCAATAACCTTCTCAACCCGTGCACTCAACTCTTCATTGTTGAAGTACTGTGCAATTTTACGCAACGCTTTTGCCGAAGCATCAGCACCGATAAAATTGATCTTGATCCATGGTATGCCGTACTTTTTTTCCATCATTTCCGCAACGTAATTAATGGAGCGGTGACACATAATAACATTCAGGTCCGCCATGTGAGAATTCTCAAACTGATCCATACTCGAATTGCCACTGAAGGTTGAAACGAGTGTTATCCCACACCGGTCAAGAAGATCCTCAATAACAAAGGAATCTCCACCGATATTGTACTCCCCAAGCAGATTTATACGAAATTCCCCCTCCGGCACGGTATCATTAAGACCAACCACATGCTTGAAAACCTGATTGTTAGCGATGTGATGCCCTGCAGACTGTGATACCCCTTTGTAACCTTCACATGAAAAGCCGAATATGTTTATCCCCAGCTTCTCTTTCATTTCACGTGCCACGGCATGAACATCATCACCAATAAGTCCAACCGGACAGGTCGAGAACACTGCAATTGCCTTGGGATGAAATATGTCGTATGCCTCCTGAATCGCCTGACGAAGCTTCTTTTCTCCTCCAAAGACAATATTTTCATCCTGCATGTCAGTGGAAAAACAGTAGGGAATGTAGTTATCACCCTCTGGTCCGGGGCGGGTCTGATTCCTTCTGGTCAACCAACTGTAAAAGCCACAGCCGATGGGTCCATGGGTCAGGTTGATAATATCACGGGTGGGACCAAGCACCACACCTTTACATCCCGCATAGCTGCATCCCCGCTGCGTAAGTATGCCCGGGACAGTCCTCACATTAGCCTGAATCTCCTGGGGTGCATCCGGATCATTAATGATGACCGATTTAGCTCTTTTTCTGGCGATTTTAGTCGGATACTTCTCAAGCATCTCTTCTTTGAGTTTGTCAAATTCTTTCTTATTCTTCTCCATTATTCAATACCTCCTGAGGAATCAAGAACAGTCCCACCAGATGGCCCAAAGACCGTTTCACCGGTACGAACACGAGTGGCTTCCATTATTGGCATCACAAAAATTTTCCCGTCACCGGCATTGCCAGTCTGGTTTACACTGATAATCGCTTTAACAGTTCGGTCAACCCAATCATCCGATACAACAACCGTAATCAGCCGTTTGGGAACCAGCCGGGGTCCATCTCCCAGAAGCGGTATCGCTTCTGGCAACCCCTCACGAGCTCCTTCAAGTACTCTAAAATCAACCGTCCCCTTACCTCTTCCAAGCACACGTCCGGTTGCACTGAAGGACGTTATACCAGCCTCGTTAAGAGCCTTTTTGGTATCGTTGATTTTATTTATCCGTATGATAGCCATAACTTCTTTCATAATCAACCCTCCTCAGAGACTTCTTTAACGCCAGAACTTATGGTATAGGATTCAATTACCGGTGAGACAAATATTTTTCCGTCACCGAAAGCCCCTTCACTGCCGGTCCGTGCCCGTTCCATAATTGTATTTATTACAAACTCCTTATCGTTATCTTTGATAACACTTAAGAGAAGTTCCTTGGGCAACTCGTCATAAGTCACTCCCCCAGCGGTCAATCCTCTCTGCTTTCCTCTTCCATACACCGAAACTTTTGTCACCGCAGGATATCCGGCCTCGAGCAATCCGGCAAGGATTGCGTCTGCTTTGTCCGGACGAACAATTGCTCTGATCATTAACATAACTATCTCCTTTTATTGTTGAATAGTACTGAGACCGGGTAATTAAACGATACCAAATTCGACCAGAAGCTTTTCCAAATCCTCAATTTCGAGAGGGTTCGGAATTACCCTCATCTCGTTTTCATCAATTTTCTTTGCAAGCGTCCGGTATTCATCGGCCTGAATATGTGAAGGATCAAAGTCGATAACCGTTTTCCGGTTGATCTCGGCTTTTTGCACCATGTTATCCCTTGGAACAAAATGGATCATCTGCGACCCCAGTTTTTTTGCAAATTCCTCGATCATCTCTTTTTCATTGTCAACTTTACGGGAATTGCAGATAATACCACCAAGACGTACCCCCCCGGCATCTGCAAACTTCACAATACCCTTACAGATATTATTGCATGCATACATCGCCATCATTTCCCCCGACACAACGATATAGATCTCCTGTGCCTTACCTTCACGTATCGGCATGGCAAACCCGCCGCAGACAACATCACCAAGGACATCATAGAACGCATAATCAAGATCCCACTCATCATTATATGCACCCAATTGCTCGAGAAGATTAATGGAGGTTATTATTCCCCTTCCAGCACATCCGACCCCAGGCTCAGGACCACCAGATTCCACACACCGGGTTTTGCTGAAACCCTCCTTTATGATATCGTCAAGTTCAACATCCTCTCCCTCTTCTCTCAATGTGTCAAGAACAGTTTTCTGAGCCAGCCCCCCGAGTAAAAGTCTGGTGGAGTCAGCCTTTGGGTCACATCCCACCACCATCACCTTTTTTCCCATCTCTGCAAGACCTGCGACAGTGTTCTGTGTGGTGGTTGATTTCCCAATTCCGCCCTTTCCATAAATGGCAATCTTTCTCATCGTAAAGCTCCTTGTATTGATTGTTGATCGTGTGAGAGCGCTCACTTCTGTAACGGTATTATGCAATACCCGTGCCACACACTGATTTTATTGCTTTTTAAAAGCTCACTCTTCCTCATTACTTTCTGCTAAAACACGCTTTCCAGTGCTTTTTAAGGGGATTTTCACACTGATTTTATCAATAAACAGACTCGCTAAAAAGCGGTTTGCTTTTTGACGTATTAAACTGTAAAAGGAAACGTTTGTAGCTTTTGATGGGTATTACTGCTCGGGGGTTAACAGCATAATAAGACCTAACACTTTGATATCCAGAGAGTTATAGTACAGATGTGACAAATTTGTAACGATGTAATCGGTAACGGAAAAGATTGTAACAGCACGATGCGCAACGCTATAAACGGTTCCGTGGTTGGTGAGCTTAGTCGAACCACGGCAGGCGCCCAGATTTTAAAAAAGAAGATTTTTTAAGAGGTTGTACTGCCGGGAGGTCACCCCCTACTAACTTTGATCCGACCACAGTGAAAGTTTACGTTCGGGGGGCCACAAGCGGATGTTACCGGTGGGGAGAGGAGTGAGTAGGAATCCGATTGTCCAGTGCCAAAGTGCCCATTGCTGGCTGGCTTTAATGCATCAAACAACCGATTCTAATTGTGCCATAGTTTGTGGTACTAATTTCAACGAGGGATATTCCCGGTAAGAACGCTCAGGTTGACTATGATCATCAACCCCTATCCCTCCCCAATTTTTAATCCGACATTCGAAGTGGTCTTCTGTAAGACAGAATGATCATCGTTACCTGGGGCCTCTAATTGCGATCTTAAATCAGAAAATACCGCCACAGATAACTGGAAACGAAAATCAGATGGGAACCGTTCCTGGTTGCGTTTAACCTGCTCAGTCAGCCTTTTGACATCAACACCATAAAGTTTGGCCAGATCACTGTCGAGCATCAC
>SKJJ01000039.1 GCA_007115975.1 Chitinispirillum sp. | reverse complement strand
GGATTTTTGCATTTCTTCGCACTTTCGTTATTGATTTGATACAGGTTGGTACCGGTTCGATGCATCCAACGATTGTGGTTGGTGACAAGTATTTGGTTGAAAAGGTGAGCTTCAGGTTCAGAAAACCAATGGCAAGAGATATTGTCTATTTGGTTTCTCCGGTGCACAAACATGTGCGTTTGGTTAAGAGAGTAATCGCAACGGAAGGTGATGTTCTTCAGATCAGGGACAAAAAAGTATATATAAACGGTAACCATCAGATTGAAAATTACGTTTACCATTCAAGGGAAAACGACATTCTTGTGGGGGATAATATAGGCCCTCTTACGGTTCCCGCTGGAAAGGTTTTCCTGATGGGAGATAATCGTGATGAGTCGGAGGATTCCCGTGACTGGAAAGATGCGGTAACCGGAAAAGATCACTATTTTGTACCGGTTAAAAAAATAAAGGGAAGGTTGTTTTAGGTTAAGCGCCGAGTGGTACTCACTGCTTAATTTTGACAAATTTAGCATTGTTCGGCTGAAATAAGAAAATCAAATTTTGAAGATTTATCCCCTCATGGTTCATAATCGCAGCAGAAAGAAGGCTTACGCTAATCAACTACCTGATTGATTTTTTTGATTTGGTGTCAACGTGCGGATAGTGGGAGCCGGGAGTTTTTTTGTAATTGTGTGAACGACATAAAATGTCATTCAGGATGGGTATATTAATATCATGATAGTTTGGCAGGAGTCTAATTGCCAAAAAAACTGTTCCGGTTAACCAGGTCAGGCTATTCATATGGTAGACCTGAGGCCTGCTTCATCACACTTTACTCCATCGCTGCTACAGAAAACGAGTTGATGGTTGATCTTGAAGACCAGGAATGGGAGGTAACGCAGTTCAGTACGGCTTGCTACGGAGGCTATTTTTGCCGGTACTCTTTTAAGGATAAAAATCTGGTCCTCTCTGCGATATATACCCTGAATAAATTCAAAACACCCGCTTTCGGAGGTATAGAAGCAAACAGGAGGAAAACAGGTGGATTCTGGAAATATGCTGGTCTAGACTTGCCAATAGAGTACTCTGGCGGGATAGTAATCGGACGCGGTTTTCTGGACCAATTCTATGTGCATATGGGTTTCCACCGCCCACACTGTTTTAAAAATGTACGGGAGCTAATTGTTGATAAAGGCAGACTGATTGAATGTGTTGATCATAGTAATCGTATAGAAGAAATCCGGAACAGGATGCGGTCAAAAGAAGTGACCAATGATTCTTTGGCCAAAGATGAAGATGGCGTTGTACGGTTTATCCAAGATTCTTTATCTTTGTGGCATGAAAAAAAGTGGGCTTTCTGATTTTGCGTTGTCTTTGGGATCTCAGGCAACGGTTTGGTGGGGTTCCGTTCCCTTGCGCCTGTGGCCCTCGAAAAGATGGTAAAGAGGGTACGGGGGGGCTAAAGTGTATATTAAAGACTTGCAATTGTGGGAGTCTTTCACGTGATCGTAGGGAGCATTTTTTTAATAGATTTTCAGACAAAAAAGTGTCACCATTGGTGACACAAATAAAGGTAATTCGTAATAATAGAAAACAGCTTTCAGGTGATAACAAACAGCTTATACAAACACCATTTGGATCATAACGGTTTCAATGATATTTCCTCTCAACCACCGTATAAAACCCCTTCCTCTTTGCCACCAAAAACTTTTTACCCTGCGAATTACTAACCACCTCCGACCGGTCACATCTCAAAAGGCAATTATCATCACACCTGCTCTTCTTACATCCGGAGATGTTTCTTATCAGGCACTGCCGTGTGGTCATAAGTGTTTTTCTGAAGTTAACAGCCTGCCAGAGATCGATGTGGGCAGGAATACGCAGCTCTCCGCGCTCTTTTTTTGAAAACTCTGAGGAGAGGAACAGGCCACAGAAACCTTCAATTTGGGTTAGTGCTGCAACTGCGTAGGAGTTTACAATATTAAATGCAGGGCCTGCAACCCATTGAACACCCATTTGGGATGCTGCATCTGCAATACCGCTGTTGTCGGTCATGATTCTTCGGCCATCCAGTTTTTGCAAAAGTGTTACTGCGTCTGTAAAGTCTTGCCCGATGAGAATGGAGCTGAAAAAGGGTGTTATCGCGCTGTTTCTGTTTAAACTGTCGGCGAGTTTAGATATATCGGCGATTCTGTTTGGAATCACAAAAGCGGTTGCATGGTTGTTGTTGTGTGGAGAGGGGGCGTCGGCAATATCCTCAACGAAAAGAGCTTTTTTTATGCGCTTTTGTGAAGAATTTGGTTGGTTGATGTCAGGGATCTCGAATTCGGATGCATCGATGGCATTGCCGGTCAGTTTGTCCACTGCTTCACACCTGATCCGGTTGAGTTCCTTCAGTGGAATAAAACAGTTTTGGGAAAGGCCGGCAGTGTCGATCCGGTCCAGTAAAAATTTACTTGTACCAAGTCTGGAAAACTGCGAAACGAGGGTCTCACGGTCAAGGGGTCTTTGTGATGCTTCTGAGAGGGGTAGCTGTGAGAACAGTGATAGGCTCTCCCTCGGAGAGGAAAATTTAGCTTTAAGTTTTTCTCCGGGTGTGCCTGAAACAGTGACCCTTAGTGGTACCTTTGCAGGCTCTAAACTGTCAACTATCGATTTTATCCTGTCTTCTTCCTCAGAGAACTCATGAGCAAATATTTGACACCCTTTGCTGATCTTGCCTTTGAGCTTGTGTTCGATGGTGAACTGGTACTCAGTTGCAGAGATCTTTTCTGTCAGTACTCCCTTGCAGACAAAGGTGAAATCCGGGGTGTAGATAAGGATCTCTGAGTTTGGCGAAATGGCTGTACCCGATTCGAGGCTGAGAATTTTTTTGTCAGCCCAGTATCCCGAAACCTTTGCGACATACTTTAGGGACTGATCTCTTGATGTGTCAATGAACATGTCCGATTCGATACTGCCATCCAAGTACCCTGACGTGAATTTACGGTTGAAAACAGCCCGGAGTCTCTTGTCATCGCGACTGATATCTTTTGACGCTTCGAGAGCATCAATCTGCTCTCTCCAGGCAGAGGTCACGTTATAGACATACAAAAACTTTTTTATCCGCCCTTCAATTTTGAGGGAGTCGACTCCTGCCTCAAGGAGCGCATCGGCTTTGGAAAAGAGACAGTTGTCCCTGAGATTAAAGATCGCTTCAGGACCACTCTTCTTAGAGTGTTGTGGGGTGTACTGTCGCCTGCAGGGCTGAACACATTCACCCCTGTTGCCCGACTTGCCACACAGATCACTGCTCATATAGCACTGACCGGAAAATGAGATGCAGAAGGCTCCATGCACGAACACCTCTGTCTTGATGCCTTTATGGTGGGCTATGCTGCACAGCGGTTTTATCTCAGAGACAGAGAGCTCCCTCGACAGATTAATCTGGGTGACACTAAAACGGGAGAGAAAGGAGATTTGCCCCTCGTTATGAGTTGTCAATTGGGTGGAGGCGTGTGCCTCGAACTGTGGCAGCCAGGTTTTTATGATGTGCAGGAGGCCAAAATCCTGAACGATCACCACACGGATTCCTGCCCGGTATATCTGCTCGAGCAGCTTGATTATCTGCGGAATCTCGTGGTCAAACAGCAGGGTGTTAAGGGTGAGATAGAGGCGGCAGTTCTTCTGTTGAGCGATACGGACCAGCTGCCCCAGCTCTTTTATTGAGAGGTTTGCTGCCCGCTGCCTGGCGTTAAAAGATGCTGTTCCGCAGTATACCGCATCGGCGCCGGCGATTATTGCAGCCTTTACACAGTCTGTATCCCCACCCGGGGCGAGGAGTTCAATTTTTTTGTTTGTTTGCCTGACCATATTTACAATTGCCATTCATAAAAGGAATATTCGTTTAGAAATATCGTATATTTAAAGTTCTGGCGGGGGAAAAAGTGAGTTTTGCTGGTTTGTTTTGAGAGAAAAACAGTTGTTTGTCAGGCTGGATGCTGGGAATAGGGGCACCTGTATTGGGTGAATTGAAGGGTTTTTAGGTCTTCGGATATTGTGGGGTGGGATAAAACGAAGTAGGACGCAGAGGATAGAGATAAAGGAAAATGGTAGGGATAGGAAAAGGGGAGGTGGGATTTTGGGGGCTCTTGGAACTATTCCTGGATTCTCAGATGGGAAGGGAAGGAAGCTGGAACCCTTCGACTGAGTTGCGATGTAAATCGAGGTTGACCGTATCGAAATGCCCGACAATATAGTAAGTAAGGCGATTAGGAGGAAAAATCCGATTGCGAGGCGGATACCGTGGCCGTGGCTGCGAGGAAAGGGAGCAGGATCCGAAACAATGTTTATACCTACAACAAAAAATGAGATTGAGAAACTTGGCTGGAAACAGCTCGATATACTATTGGTAACCGGAGACAGCTATATCGATTCTCCTTTGGTGGGAGTTTCTGTTATTGGCCACACACTTATTAATGCCGGTTTCAGGGTAGGTATTATAGGTCAACCGGACATTCGTTCTGAAATAGATATTTCAAGACTTGGCGAGCCGAGGCTGTTCTGGGGTGTTACTGGTGGTTGTATCGATTCGATGGTAGCCAACAGGACCGCATCGGGCAAACCCCGGCGCAGTGATGACTATACCCCCGGAGGAGTCAACAACAAACGACCCGACCGGGCGGTGATCGCTTACTCCAACCTGATCCGATGTCATTTTAAAAAGAGTGCCCCAATTGTACTGGGGGGTCTTGAAGCGTCTCTTCGAAGAGTTGCGCACTACGACTACTGGTCCGATAAGGTCCGCAAATCGATTCTCTTTGACAGCAAGGCTGATTACCTTCTCTACTCAATGGCGGAAAAGTCGGTTGTTGAACTTGCACACTGTTTAAGAGATGGTGGTGATTGCTCAAAGATAAGGGGACTCTGTTATGTCTCAAAGAGTGCACCGGACAGAGGCGTTGAGCTTCCCGGTTATGAAACGGTGCGCTGCGACAAAAAACGGTTTGCAGAAATGTTCGCTCTTTTTTACCGAAACAACGACCCTGTTACGGCACAGACAATCTTTCAAAAGCAGGATACCCGGTATCTGATCCAAAACCCACCCCAGGCCTGTTTGACTCAGAAAGAACTCGATGAGGTGCACTCCTTTGATTACATGAGAGATGCGCACCCGCTCCACCTCAAGGATGGAAGGGTAAAGGCGCTTGAAACAATCCGGTTTTCTGTGCTCACTCACCGGGGGTGCTACGGTGAGTGCAGTTTCTGCTCAATAGCGGTTCATCAGGGGCGTATCGTTATATCACGAAGCAGGGAGTCTGTTATAAATGAAGTTAAAGCGATTGCAGTTCATCCGGTGTTTAAGGGCAATATTATGGATGTTGGCGGACCGACTGCAAATATGTACGGGTTTGAGTGCGCAAAGAAACTGGAAAAGGGAGTTTGTGCTGAAAAAGCGTGCCTGTTCCCTGAGGTTTGTCCCAGTCTTGCTATTGATCATTCCAAGCAGATCGCTCTGCTCGACGATATAAAGCGAGTCCCCGGTGTAAAGAGAGTTTTTGTGACATCAGGGATTCGGTATGATATGATCCTTGCTGATCCCAAAAACGGTACCCGATACTTGAGAGCTCTTGCGGGGAATCACGTATCCGGACAGCTGAAAATTGCTCCTGAACACTCTGTCCCCTCGGTGCTGAGTAAAATGGGAAAACCTGGTGTCCAGTCCCTTCTCAAATTCAGGGCGCTTTTCAACAAGTACACAAAAGAGGTTGGAAAAAGACAGTTTTTATCATACTACTTTATCGCAGCTCACCCCGGTTGCGGTAAAAAAGAGATGCTTGAGCTTAAACAGTTTTGCACAAAAGAGTTGCAGTATACCCCCGAGCAGGTACAACTCTTTACCCCAACTCCTTCCACCCGCTCCACCATGATGTACTGCACGGGTATTGACCCCTTAACGGGTGAAAAGTGCTTTGTTGACAGAAGCTCCTCTGGACGTCACAAACAGATAGATATTGTACTTTCAAAACCGGAGTTTTTGAAACACGGTAAAGGTGGTCATGGGAAAAAGAGATAACTTGGTATAAAGCTATGTGTCCTGAACTTCAGAGTGCCTGTAAATGCGATGATTTTTACACTGCAGAAAGCAGCCCGGGCAGTCTACCTGTCCGGGCTTTCAGTTTCAATGTACCCGATGCTGATCACCACATGTACTCATCGTCTCCGCCACCGATAGGGTCATCATCTCCGCCACCGATAGGGTCATCATCCCCGCCACCGATAGGGTCATCATCCCCGCCACCGATAGGGTCATCATCCCCGCCACCGATAGGGTTATCGTCTCCGCCGCCGATAGGGTTATCATCCCCGCCGCCGATAGGGTCCGGGTTGAGTGTTGAAGGGTTGATAAATCTGAAGGGGTCATCACTTGATCCCACTAAAAAGTGGAGGTCTGGTCTTGTCTCTATTTCTATTGTCTCATTACCCTTGGCGGGAGATGAATGGACGTGTGTCATTTGTACACCACCATATCCGGATTCCCCGAAAGCCTCCTGGTCAAAAGTGATACGGTATATAAGCAAATACTCCCAGCTTGGGTAATCCTGGTTTGGTGTGTAGTTGTCATCGGTTTGCGGAGAATTTTCGAAGAGGTGATAGCCGTGATAATTTATGTTGTCACAGGTTGATGTTCCATAAGAGAGAATGTGGTCAGGATTTTTGATGTATTCGATTTCACCATCACCGCCAAATGGTCCCAGCGCAGCATATCCTGATTCATTATTGATTCCCTTGTCATCAATCTGATCGAGTTTCCCCTTAAAGACCATATTGCCATCGCCATTTTTCACAGCAAGCTCTACATGATTACTTCTGACGATGTTGTGAAAACGTCTGTTTCTTCCCCAACCAACAGAACCTGTGCCATAGGTGTTATCAGTAAAATGGGGGTTAAAGATGACATATACATCAACAGCCTGTTCGGTAACGGCGGTGATAATTTTAACCAGAGGAACCATTTTTCTGTTCAGTTCACCCCAGAAGATCTGCTCATTTCCGTATCGGGCGATTCTTTGAGCTGAACCGTCTTCGTTTGGAGAAGACCCGGTAGTTGTTTGGATTTTCTGTAAAATAACATTGACTATTGTATCAGTTGAAAAAGCAAGAAGGATCTCTTGTGTCCGAAAGCCTGCCCGGGATACGTGCAGTTTATCTGTTGATGCAGCAGTGGTTGAACTCTTTTGGACAGAGAGTGCTTTTTCTTGTGTAAAGGGTAGTAGGCCGTTTATGGTACCGAGCCAGATATTTTCTCCTGTAGATATTCTTATTATAGAGATGTTTGATGGTGAGCGGTTGTCTGCCACTGTTACAAGGTGTTTTCCAGGAGCGAAGTATTTATCGGCAATCACCCTGTTGAGACGGCCACTGATAGCGAATTCATCGATTCTGACACACTGTGCGCTTTGGAGTGAAAGGGATACTCTGCCATTGTTAATAACAGCACGTTCTGTTGCGTTTTGACTTATGGGATTTAGAAGTGACGTTGTGGAAGCGATTGAGTAATATCCGTAGTGATCTGTGTAGGTTGCGATACTTGTCCCAGACAGGGTAATTAATGCATTTGCAATTGGTGCTCCAGCTGTATCGGTGACTGTTCCGCTGATGTTTAACTGAGCGTGGAGTATTGCAAATGAAAAAAGCAGAAAAGAGAACGTTGCTTTCATGGGTGCCTCCTAAGAATGGATGTTGTCGAGCCTTGTTTGTACTTACATTATAACCGTGATGTGATAAATTTTCAGTTTTAAATACACATTGTTTTCTGGACAAAGAGCAGTGTGATAAAACCTTAATCCACAACATGCTCCATCTCTTTTCTGAGTCTATTCAATTCCAGATCTATTTGTCTTTCCTGCTGCATTTTCCGTTCTACTTCTCTGCCGCTGCCACTGAATCTCTTGGCTCTTGCAAGCAGAAATTCGATGTCTTCCCTGATCTGACGGCTGTTTCTTGCAAAGAATCTTGTCCTTTTGTAGCGGTCCATAAAATCGTGGTATTCAGGAAAGGTACCAATCAGTTCCAGATGCTTTTTTCTGAATTGTTCAGTGGCATTGATATCAACATATGGTCCACGTTCGGCGATGCTGACGACAGTTGTTGCCAATTGTGCATGTGATTTTCGGTTTGTATCATACACCTTTTTGCTTGCACTGATTGAATCGGCACCTATGAGGTTGTAATTTGAGAGCTCTTCATAGGCATTGTAGAGCACGTTTACCGCCTCAGAGTACTCCCTTTTTGCCAGTAGTACGTATCCCTCAAGCAGCGCTGCTTCCGCTTGCATGGCAATGTCACCGGTCGCTGAAGAGATGCGTTGTGCAGCAGTTATACAGTCATGGAGTTGTGAGGCCTTAAGGGCGGTCCATGCCATACCGAGAAGCGCTTCAGGATAGTAATGACTCCTGGTATTGACGTTTCTTAGTGCTGTTATTGCTTTTGCATAGTTTTGGTTTTCGAAAAAAAGGTACCCGGCAAGTAGAAAGGAGCGGTTTACTATCTCTCTCTGTGCGTCATTGTGAGCTCCGGCGGCTATCGCTTTTTCAAGACTCCTGATGACAAGGGTTTTACTTGAATTGACTGTTGCGTGTGCGACTGCCTGGCTGTGGGTGGCAAAGATGTAATCGGGGTGCTCTTCTTTGACCAGTGCAAACTCCCGTATGGCGTTAATGTGGTCCTGATTGACCATTGCAGTTTGTCCCATGAGGTACGCTCCATGCCCCCGTAAGGAGTCGGGCACATTTGGTTTGTTGAGTTCGATGTATTGATTTCGCACTGCACTGAAGTTGGTTGTGGTGTAATGGATCCTCATAAGACCCAGATCCGTATTGGGAATGATCCTGCTGCGTGGATATTGCGATTTTGTTGTGTTGTATAGCGTAATCGCCTCGCCATACATCTGCAGGTGTTCAAGGGATGATGCTGCATAGTAGCTAACCAGATCATTGACTTGAAAATCGGGATACACAGTGAGGATCTGCATATAGATGAAGTAGGCATCCCAGTATCTGCCACGGTAATAGAGGCGCATGGCTCTGTTGTAAAGTTCTGAGGGGGAGATGTTCGCCAGTCTGCTCATTCGTCTGGAATAGGACTCTTCCCTGCTAGGCCCAACATCGTATTTAAAATATGCAGAGTGGCTGTTGTGAATGTGCGCACTCAATTCGTTGTTGTACTGGTAAATTGTTTTGAAATCATTGCCTCTGTTAAAATAGGGTGCTTCAATAAGGACTGCTATCCCCCAGGAACGGAGAGAAAAGCCGGAATGACGATTTATATCATCATAAAATTCCAAATACCCTTTGAGCCCTATGCCGGTTAGGGGCTTAACACTCCAGTTGGTCATCAAATCCCATTCACTAATTTTATTTCCATTGGAAAAAATTCCCGAGCGTGCAGTGAAATCCTTGAGATTATAAGCGAGATCAAATTCAACTTTACCCTGCAAAAGAGAGACGTGATAACTTGTTTTCAGAAGCGGCGAGTAGACCACTCGGTTAGCGTTCCCGATCCTGAAGAATGGGATGTTTCTGTATGTTAGCCCGATATTGTGATACCCAAGTACCGGATGAAGCAGCAAGCGGTAGAGGATACCAACATCAAACCCGATTCCGTAATCGGGGTCGAACCCGAAATTGCTCTGGTAATTGTAATTGAGATTGATGCCGGTCAAAAGCCTGCCAAGGGGATTGACAGCATAGGAAGCCATAAAAAGCAGATTCGAATTGCTCTTCACTGTATCTATTGGCAGAAAACCATTTCCTTCAGGGATCCAGCTTTCAATTGGTTTTCCCGACTCTCCGGCCAAGGTTACACCTGCAGTGTGGTAAAGCCCCATCGGAACGGTCAGCCCGGTTTCAAAAAGCTTCGCAGCATCAAAGGGAGAGAGCGTGATAACGCCCCGTAATGAGATATTGGTGTGCTCTGCGAGATTGGCGGGATTGTGGAGAGGGGACACATTTGCGAAAAAGGTTCTCCACCGTTCGCTCAGCAGATATTCTCCCGGTAATCCGGCACTGTGCGCTAAGCCCTTAAGCATCAGTACAATGAAAAATACAGTGACTATTCGCAGGATCTTGACTCTGTTCATGGCTACAACCCGGTTTAGGTGGTTTTCTATTTTCTGTAAACTGCGACCAGCGAACGTTTCGCCAACGGTCTTCCAAATGGACTCTCTATAGTAACTATTACCATATAGGTTCCCGTTCCCACAACTCTTCCTGATCTGTTTTTTCCATCCCAGACGAAATAGACCAGGTTGTTGGTACCGGTGCTGCCTTTTTCAGCTGTAACGACACTCCCGACAGGGTCGTAAATTGTAAATTTTGCCCTGAACCCGGCTGTTCTTACTGCCCTTGATAGTGGCTCCACCATAAACAGCAGACCGTGTGATTGCGGTATGGAGAAATTGGATCGCACTACGGCAGGTATGTTGTTATTGTCAATATTAAAGGGGTTTTGGGGAATGATAACTCTGAATTGCTGTTGAGAGTTTTGGATGATAAGTATGGTGTTTTTGTTGGTTGAATTCTGAATATTACCCTCAGGATCACTTATTTCAGCATCAGGATTGATAGAGATGGAATCACCCCATTGAGGGAAATCTGTGCCGACAATATCTTCCACCAAAAAGGCATATCGCCCATTGTCCATATGGTTGATATAAGTGAGTTTCATTGTAAAGCGGTCGCCGTCACTGGTTGTGAAAGTAAATGGGAACTGGTGTGAAGGAGGAATGATATTTTCTGAAAATGAGACAATCAGTGTATCGGTGATCTCTTGTTGAAGTTTTTCAGAGTCGATGTAGATGGCTTTTAATATTACCGGAGGGATTCGGTCTGCGGCATACAGAGATGAGTGGTTGATAAGAGTCGTATTGTGAAGCGTGGGAGAAATCTCTACGATGTCCTCACTGTGGACCGATGTGTTTGGGAGTACCATTTTTTGATTTACATCGATTACAAAGCCCGAATCGGTTATGCTGAAATCATCCGCTGAAAAATGTAGATTTCTGAACTCGGGAAGTGAGACGGCAGAAGTGAAAAGGTGAAGAGCAGAGGAGTCGGGTACTCTGTCTGTAGTGACGCTGACCCGATCGATCAATCCATTACTGTTTGTATCGTAATAGTAGGCATTAAGGCCATTATACACCTTTATGTATTGCAGAGGAACGATTCTGTTTGTGGCAATGAGCTGAAAGTTGGCGAGCGTATCCCCGATCATTGCATCAATGTGTATTCTCACCGAATCCTGCTCTGAGAGAGTGCCCGGTTCAGGTGGATTTACACTGAATATCACCTTGGAACCTCTTTTTTGAGCTGATTCCATTGTTACAATGATCTCTCTTCCACCAACTATGAAAACAAACTGTTTTTCGCTTTTTATATTGAGTAAAGGTTCAGAGAAAGTAACAACAAGAGTATCAGCCTGTTCCCAATGGTCGTAATAAGTTGCGTCAACGATTACCGGAGCCATTTTGTCTGTTATGGTGATTTCGGTGGCGGGAAAAAAGGTTCCCGTGGGTAGTTCGGTTCTTTGGATAACAAGCCTTTCCAAAGGATAGAGGCTGGTGAACGGTTCGGCATCCTGTTGAGGTGGTTGCAATCTGATAACAAAGCCTACTTCGTGAGGGATAATGTCCTTAATGACGATACCCCTTTGAGTGACTACCGTTATGTTTTCTGCCAGAACAGAAAGATCCTTGGCGGATAAGCGGTCTTTTCCCTGGAACACTTTTATTTGATCCGGGTGTCCGTCAGCATTTCTGTCAAGATACCAGACGTCTTTTACAGCCAGATCTCTATGGGGTATTACCGGAAGAGCAACTCTTATGGTGTCAAAGGGGATGGCGGGGTTGCGGTAGATGATTATTATACTGTCACCTGATTGGATCTGAAGGATGTTGTCAGTTTGAGGCGTTGCGTATACCCAGTCAAAACTGTTATTCAAGTAGGCAGCCCTGTCGGTAAGCGTTAGATTCAGTGAGTCCCAAGAGGATGATGTTTGAATAGAGAGGGTGATGTTTTCGTGGATATCAAGTTCGGGAAAAAACCTCACTTCAAGTCTCTGCATATCCTCTTCAATAACAGAGACACTGTTGCCATCATAGAAAACGGCAATCTCATCCCGCAGCCAGCAAGACACAGGTTCAAGTTGCGGGGTATCACTTTGAACAACATAGATCTGAAAATCTCTGGTATATTCGACCGGTTCAGGAGTGGTGGTGAAGGCATAGGTGTAGGTGATATCAAAGTGGGTCATCTTTGCGATGAGCGGAAAGGAGTAGGGTGGAAACAGAACAGTTGAATCGGTAAACAACGTGGCATCTATGCCATTAATGGTCATTGAAATCGGTGTGCTTTTGTAGTATCCAAGATCGGGCTCAAGCGTGGGTTGCACTTTTGCAAGAAATCTGCTGAGGATCTGTTCTTGTCTGGTGATCCGTGATTCCCATATAGTGCTGGAGCGGTTATAGTAGGAGTAACCGTTGTTACGGATATTGTTATTCATCTGGTTCAGCTGGACCGGTATCACCGTTTCCCCTATGACAACGGTAAGGGTGGTGGGAATATCTTCTCCAAGAATATAGTTATCAATTTTATCCTGTCTTTCGAGATCCACACCTTGTGCCTCACCATCAGAGATGAAAATAATGACCTGATTTTCGACACTATAGGAGGTATTCTGAAAAGCATGTTTTGCTGCTTGAAAACCGAGGGAGATATCTGTAGCGCCGTTGTAGCCGTTGTTTCTGGGTGGAGTAAGTCGGGGATCGTGGCGCCCTGTGGGACCGTAGTTGCCATTTTCCAGAGTCTTCATGCCAAAAATATCCGGTTGATCAGAGAGTTTTATAGCCCATTTCAATTTTTCAACAGGCGATACCCCGTCAACTGAATCGGAAAGCTTTGTAAGGGGAACATAGGAGTCGTGCCATCCCTTATTCTTGTTGTCAAAAAGAGGAACAAACCAGGAATGGTCTTCATAGCTATGCAACAGTTGATTGGAAAAGATGGCAAGGCCTATTTTTGATGCCGGTGATCTGGAGTATACCGAATCAATGATTTGGTTTACTATGTCGAAACGTATGTTGGTTGAATCGTAAATTTTCATGCTGTGTGATTGGTCAATAATAATGAATAGTGCCACGGAATCAACAGCATCTGGTTCTATGATCACATCTTCCCGGACAGAGTCAGGAGCGCAGTGTTCAAATACCGAAGAAAGAAGCACGGTATTGCCGGCAACCTGTATTGGGTTTTGGGTATGATTCATGGGGCAGTCAACTCTTACCTCACACAGAAAATCCGCCGTTGCCGTGAGAAGCAATAGCAGGATGGAAAGGCCCGACTCGATGATTATGGTGTCAAATGACCGTTTCATCTTCTAACTCCGATTCTGGTACTGAAATTTTTCTTTTTTCCATTGTCCTGGTTGTCGGTGATCTGCATTGTTACGGTATATGTACCAGTAGCAACCTCTCTTCCACGTCTGTTTCTTGCATCCCAGAAGAAATAGAGCCGTTGGGTTTGGGGATCATAAAACATCACATCATTTTCGATTATGGGGTTTTTGGCCACATCGTAAACAGATGCAATCCCCTGGAGTTGGATGTTGGGCCTGAGAGTCTGCATAGGTTTGACAATAACCACCAGGCCACAATTTCTGCCTTTGGGATCGATGTTCTGTATATAGTGAGGGATCACGCTTTGTCCCGGCGTATAGGGGCTGTTAATGACTCTGGTAACCATGTCATAATGGGGGGAGACTCTTACTTCCAGCACTACTCTTCTGTTCAGTGGATTGGACTGGACGTTGTTGAGGTGATCACTTATACCTGCCAGTTGATAGATCCAGATTGAATCCCCAGCGTAGATCGCCTCTGCTCCTTCCACTGCAATGATGCTGAATTTAGCGACCGACTCCTGAACCTCCTCAAACTGAAGATGTACTGTGTACTGTTGCCCCTGACTGTTGCTGAACAAGAACGGCCTCTCAAAATGAAGATGCTCTGGGGGCTCGGAAAACGTTACTGTCAGAGTGTCAACAAGGGCGGTACCTGCTTTTAGCCTGGCATGAGTAATAACCGGTGCTATTCTGTCTTGAATGTCAACCCTGGAAGAGGTAAGAAGTCCGCCCTCGGGAATCAGAGTTTCATTTACAGTGGCGATGTCATCAGAAGTGACAAATGTACGTGGTACTGCTGTGCCCGACTCCTCCACATGAAGTCCTACTCCACCCGGGGCGACAAAAACAGAGTCTATCCTCAAATTTCTGTACTCGGGCAACGTGAGGTTCAAGGCAAACCGCTGCAGGTCAGCATACGCTATAGGGTTACTCAGTGCCAGGTAGACACTGTCGACAAAACCATCGCCTCTCCGGTCGTGGTAGCTGGCAGCCGTTGCTCCGACAGTTCTGCTTACATTGAATGGAGCTGCCAACTGAATAGTGTCAAGGGGTATTGAAGGGTTTCGCCAGGTAATCATGATGGTGTCGGTTAACTGGTGTTGGATTGTACCGTCACCGTGCACCGGGTGGGTACTGATTTCACGGCTAAACGTTGCGCTCCAGATTCCATTGTGATGATTGTGAAGGTCTATCTGTTCAAAATCCAGGACCTCTCCCTGTGAGTTGGTTATGTCAACAACTATGTAAGGAAAACTCTCTGAGCTCTCAAAAAACAGGATTTCAAGTTTATTCATGTCCTCTCTTATAACATTAACCGGGACTCCCTGGTGCTGCAACTGAAGGCTGGTTCTGTCCCAGCATGAGATGCTGAATCCAAATGGAGCAGTAGCTTGTTCTGTGCGGCGAAGGTAGAGGGTTGATTCTGTTTCGAGCGGAGTAGAGGTGCCGGTCCGGGTATCTGTCACAATGTAGGAAATGTCGATATTTAATTCTGTTACATCTGCTTGGAGTGCATAACGTTGTGCAAAGATAAAATCCCGGTTACCGGCAGGAGAAGAGACCAAACGGTTAATTTCCAGTCTGTAGGGATTTCCTGTTACAACATTTATGTATGGGCTGATAATTTCATCAAAAAGAAGCCCCATCAGGTCATCGAAACTTGTCTGTATTGTCCAGATGTCGCCCGATGTGTTGGTGGGGGAGTAGTTGTTGTTCCGGATATTTTCTGTCATTGTGTAGAGTTGCTGCGGTGCCTGCTCGTAGGGGCTGAAAAATATGGTGAACGTAGTGGGAACATTTTCACCCGTAATAAATCTGTCGCGGGTTGGATGGTCATTGCTGGGTTGATTGGCTTCACCGTCAGAGAGAAATATTACAAACTGGTCCTCTTTCTGGTGGGGAGAGTTACTCATGGCATCCTTGGCCGCGTCAAAGCCGGTAGTGATATTGGTTGCTGTTGTGCGCAGATCGGCGGTTGTGGCCTGGTAGAGAAGGTTTTCTGTGCGGTACCCTTGTGGCTGAATTGTAATGGGGAAATCGCTGTGCTGCCATTTTGTCCGAAGATAGTACTGAAGTATTTCGAATCCGGTTCTGTTTTGGTACTCTGTATAGAGCGAATCTAGTTGAAGAAGGGGGATGTATGCACCTCTGTTAACGCTTTCACTGTTGTAGGTTTCGTAGCCTGCAGGTTCAACAAACACATCATCATCCTGAGGATCAAACATCAGATAGGTCCCAAAAAGGGCAAGACCTACATGGGTTTTAGGGTTGGTTGCAAGCAGGGTGTCAAGAATGGCACTGGTGACCAAAAAACGGGACCCCAGTGAATCTCTGGGAGGTTCATTCAGGTTATTATGCCACATCCACATACTGCCTGATTCGTCAATTATGAAAAATATAGATGAGGGGAGAACGGTGTCGGTGATACCCTCCTCAACTTCAAGAATGTCACATGCCCTTATTTTGGTTGAGAGGGCCATCACATGAGCGGGCACATCAATAGTGTCACCATCAAAGTGTTCAGGACAGCTTTCAAATACCAGTTCACAGATTTCATCGTTGGGATAGGCGTCCATGCGGGCTAAGAAAAACAGTGCGGTAAAAACCATGCTACAATACAGGTGTATAAAAGGTCTCATACCAACCTCCTTTATGACAATCAAAACAGACAGTCTGATTCTATTATAGCATTGTACTATTCCAAAAAACAACATGCGTTGAGAAATGGTGAATAAGTTGTATGTGGTTGAATTTAATAAGGTTGTGGGTATAAACTGGTGAAGGCTTTACAAAAAATTTCGGGTAAATATGGGATTTTAAAAGGCGCTATCGTTTTTGTTGTTTGACTGCATAGAAGCCATTGGTCTCTCATGATTATGTTGAAATGGTGAGGAAACCGTTTATCAGCAGGGTGATACCCATGATCTTTAAAGAGATGCTTTTGCGCCTGCAAAAAATGGCGGTGTTTTGGGTGATTTAGTTTACTGTTGATTGTGATGAAGTGCTTTCGGTCGGCTCAAGATGGAAAGGTTAAGGGCGTATCGAACTGTGCGCAATAATTTTATCTCCTGTAAAAAAATGGTGAGGGATGAAGAATGAACGGCAAGGATGAAGAATTCGTACTGCCGAGAGGTCGCCCCCTTGAGGCTTTGGTTTGGCTACATTGTTAGTTTGCGTTCGGGGGGGGGGCCACCAGCGGTATTGCCGGCGTAGGAGAGAACAAATTCATGATCGACTGATAATCCTTTTTAGTGGTCTGGGGGATATTTTCAATCTATTATAGATTCCAATCTGTAGGGCTGTCGGTTCGACAGTCGTTGTGGCATCTATCCTGGTTGAGTTTTTACATTCAAATGAGGTTGTAGCTCTTGTTTATGAAGACATAGCCCAGACGAGTCCTTTCCATCCAAAGGGAATATCCCAGTGAGCGTGTTCTCTCTTCTTTCCATTATATGATACATGTTTTCAGCTCCATTCCAACTTGTTAAGAGTTGGCGCAAGGACAAAATAGGCCATTGCCGTATAATTACATGGGCACTCATTCGATTATCTTTTTGGTGGAAATTAGGCCGTAAGCCAAGATTGGATTTAAGCCACTAAAGGCAGCCTCAATCATGGTCAGTGTCCTATGAATACCGGATATATCAATTTCAGCGAGATCACTGCGGCTGGTGGGGATTATATATTCACCAAACCTTTTTTCCTTCTCGGCATTATACCTCCAGACAATCTCACTCACACCGTCACCCGTTTCTTGCACGTTAATTGTATACAAATGACCGATAGAGTATCGTTCTGAGTCTTCCTGTTTTCTCATGCATCGAAGCGTTTTTTTTATTACCCTTTGGTTTTTTTGGTATTCAGAATAATTTGTGGGTAAAAATTTGACAAAAAGATAAGTGAGCATGTGTACTTTCTGTATTTTAAGTTTGCAAACATATAATACGGAGAAAGGTACCATGCTCTTAAAAACAATACTAAATCGCATTCAGCATTACAAGGGATTTGTTTACAAGTCAGTACAAATTGATCAATCCACTGGCAGAGAAAGAATCATTGATATAGAACCGAGGAAAAACAGCAGAGCGACATGCTCCAAATGCTGCAAGAAATCACCTGGCTATGATCGATTGCCAGAAAGGCTTTTTATGTTTGTCCCGATGTGGAGCATACCTGTACTTTTCCGCTACCGTCCCCGTCGGGTAAACTGCAATGTTCACGGAGTTGTTGTGGAGCACTTACCATGGGCAAAAGGCAAGAGTTCGTTGTGTAATGCTTTCAGATTTTTCTTATCCCAATGGGCACGGTTGATTAGCTGGTCACAAGTTGCAGACCGTTTTGGAGTATCATGGGACAGTATTTTTGAATCAATCAAGTATGTTGTTGATCATGGTTTGAAAAACAGAGACCTTTCTGAGGTACAGGCTATCGGTGTCGATGAAATTGCCATCAAATCTGGTCATAAGTATGCTACAGTAGTATACCAAATTGATGCTGGTTGTCGTCGCCTGCTATGGATTGGGAAAGACAGGAAAGCAAAAACGCTTTTGCGCTTTTTCCACGACTTTGGAAAAGAACGTACTGAACGAATAAAAGTCATCTGTTCTGATATGTGGAAACCATACCTTAAGGTTATAGCCAAGAAAGCTGTGAATGCAGTAAATGTCCTTGACCGGTTTCATATAATGAAGATGTTTAATGATGCCTTGGACAAGGTTCGCAGGGAAGAGAGTGCCAAACTTTCAAAGGATGGATATGAACCTGTTTTAAAAAACACACGCTGGATATTGGCAAAACGCCCGGAAAACCTTACCGATAAACAACGGCCCCGCTTAAAGGAGTTATTGAGCTATAATATCAAATCTGTCCGTGCATATCTGCTGCGGGAGGATTTTCAACAATTCTGGGAATATGTGTCTCACTGGTTTTTGACAAAACGACAGTATTCCAGTGGAATTGTAGAAGCAATAAATGCCAATGCCAAAATGACTATCAGAACTGCGCATGGATTTAGACAGTTTGAAACGTTGAAATATGCTTTATTTCATAAACTTGGAGGGTTACCATTACCACAAATAAACCACAAATTTTTCTGAAGAGGCGGTTTTTTAAGCCCATCATTTAACTGATTGAGCCCCTTTTCAAAACGTTCTTTTCGTTGCAAGTGCATCGCTTCATCCTTGAGACTCCGATCAGAACTTTTTCAACGCAGCAGTGTTTCCTCACCATATCTTACCGCTTCAACAGTTAATTCTTTCTCATGGCACATCTGAATTTTTTGTTCTGCCGCACCTGTAAAAAGAACCTCACCAACATTTTTCTTTCGTGAAATCGCAACATATTCAAAGCGTTTGTCTGCCCGGAGCTTTTCGAGATTATCCTCTGTGGCTAAAAGCAAAGGCCCATGTTAAAATACTGGGGGTGAAAATACCCACTTTATAAAATTCCGGGATCTTCGTTTGTAATTGTAGAGAAGATTGACGGCAGAATAGAGACTGAATTATTCAGAACAAAAGGGTTTAAAGATGAGAGGTTTTTTACTCTAGGGGGTATTTTTATGACTGACTGTATAACAGATTATTTACTGACTGTTAATCACTGCTAAGCTCGAAAGGCCTTTTTGCCGATTCAAATGCTCACTCCTGATCCCGAAGCATCTCTTTTCTTTTATAGCTGTCGATACCTCGGTAAAAGAGATCGTTAAAGTGTCTTGAGGCCGGGAAAAGGTCGCTTTGATAACGGTGCTGTGTGGATTGTCTGCTAACACTGAAATTCAGGAACAGATTATCTGAAGGTTTCCAGGAGAGCGATGCGCTCAGTGGCATGTTTTTAAAATAATCCATGTTCTGCAGATTGTCCTGGGTGAAATTGTGCTCAGAGGCCAAGGTGGAGTGAATGGGCATGCCAAAATTAAACGAGAGAGTGATCGGGGCATTAAACTGATAGCGCATCATTGTGGTATACATACTCTGTGATTTGAGATCAGAAGCAGAAGAGCCACCCATATCAAAGTTTAGGCTGTGGTTAACCGTGAGGCGTGAAGGGTCGATGAGTTTGGTGATAGAAGAGCTGTTATCATCTGAGTAGGCTCTTTCTGACTGGGCGTATAGAGTCATGCTTGCTGCACATAGAAACATGAAGGCTGCAATTTTCATACTGTAACTCCTCCTGCAGATAATTCGGATTCAGGTGGCCTGAAATTGTATGGGATTTTGTTTGAACCGATATTATTAGGAATAATACATAATTAGGTGGGGGGAAATCAATCGGGAAATAGGGGACGGACTGCTTTTAATGCTTCAGGGTAGGGGACGGACTGCTTTTAATGCTTCAGGGTAGGGGACGGACTGCTTTTAATGCTTCAGGGTAGGGGACGGACTGCTTTTAATGCTTCAGGGTAGGGGACGGACTGCTTTT
>SKJJ01000018.1 GCA_007115975.1 Chitinispirillum sp. | reverse complement strand
TGTTACAGAAGTAACATTGCTACGCAAAAAAGCTCCAAAATTTCCCTCACCGCAACAACTGTTACAAAAAGCAATGTACTATGTCAAGCTAAAGTGTTGGTTTATGCATAGATCGGGCTAGCACTGCTATGTTAAAAAAAAACCACTTTTTTAAAAATTGACATAGCAAGAGCACCCCTGTTTTATTCAACAGGTTTTTTTAGTGTTTTGTATACACTCCTGAATAGAATTGAACCCAAACTGCTATAAACAGACAGCCATGCTAATAAATGGCGCTGCAGTATATTTTTAAAGTACAAAACCGGTACCGCCACAATCTAGGGAAGAACAGACAAGAATTAGATTCTGCTGCAGTGCCAGGCATAATGGTCGGTACCTAAAGAATTCACTGTATTCAGATGTATACTTTGTCAAATTCACAATGATTCACCTATTCTACAACGGCAGTTACATACTCTTTCTGATGCAACCACACATATCATATTCTGTTAGTAAGCTTTTTTGCGATCCGTACAATAGCCCTTTGTTTGGACATTCGTCTGATCAAAGTATTGTATGCAGCAGTCAAAGCCGGATCCTTACGCACTCCAACCCATGCAGCTTCGATTATGATTCTTCTAAGGAATTTATTCTGCCTGTTTGACATACCGCATGTTATCTCTTTTGTTCCGCTAGAATGTGTCGAGGGAACCAAACCAATAAAGCCACACAGATGATCCAGGCTACGGAATCTGTGAATATCTACCAGTTCTGTGTATAACGCAAAAGCAGTTATCAGTCCGATACCAGAAATTGTTTGTAACAGTTTAATTGTAGGGGCATCCTTTGAAATATATCTCATCTCCCTTAAAAGGAGCAGCAGCTTTTTTCTTATGTGTTTCAATTCGCTGATATGTTCATCAAGTATGAAACGATCGGTTTCGACACTGAATGCAATCTCCTCCAGTATCGTAATGAAATTGCCGGACCAGTGCTTCACCTCACAGTTTTCAGGCAGTTAATACCCTGCAGAGTTAAGAAATCCTTTGATACGGTTTTTGACCTGCACACTTCGTTTAGTGTGCTGTCGATGTAGTCTGGAAAGAGAACGTACGACTTCCTGTTCCGGTGTTGGGACAAAAATAGGCATCAATGAAGAATGTTCCAATTCTCTGCTTAACTTTGCACTGTCAACAGGATCACTCTTTCGATCTTTCTCTTTATTGGTGGTAGGTACATCTGCTGCATTGGTAATTATGTTTCGGAAATCAAGCTTAGTTAATTCACGGTGAATCCAATACCCGCAGAAACCTGCCTCATAGACACTGCGATATCCTCCTCCGGGGTAATTCCGTCTCATGTAAGCAGCCAGATCTTCAGGTGAAGGGTTAAGTGAAAATGTCTTCAATTGCATAGCATTACTTCGAATTGTGACTTTCCAGTCTCTTTTGTGCACCTCGATTCCGATATGGAAAACTTGGTTCTCAAAACTGAGCTACTTAGTTTTAGTAGACATCAGCATTTCCTTGTTAGAATTAGTGAATGAAAAACGACATATCACAATTTTACAACGGGGGTGCTGATTTTGCATTTTTTAAAACATAATATCTCGGGCCCAGGAAAGGGGCCTCACCATTCAGGCACTCAATTTCCGGAGAAAACCAAATGTGGTGTCCACAAAAGCCGCCCGGGTAAAATGCGTCAGGGGGGACGGCAATGTGGACAATTCCGATTGTCCAGTACATCCAAAAAGTGGAGCATTCCGATGCGCAACGCTATAAACGGTACCGAGTGAAGCGAGCATGGAGGAGAACCGGTGCCGTCCTCGGCAGGCGCCCAGAATGAAAAAGATCTTTTAAGAGGCTGTACTGCCGGGAGGTTTCCCCCTTGAGGCTTTGGTTCGGCTACATTGATAGTTTACGTTCGGGGGTACCACCAGCGCCATTGCCGGTTAGAAAAGGAATGCAAGATTTGGCTTTGTGCCGTTACTCTGTTACAAAGATTTTCAGGTGAATGAAAAAAACAATGCCCAAAAAAAAGCTACTGAGCAAAACGCGCCAGGGGAGACGAAATGTGGACAATTCCTATTGTCCAGTGCCCTCAAAAAGCGAAGTCCTCGCAGCGCTATAAACGTGGCACCGAGTGAAACGAGCATGGAGGAGAACCGGTGCCGTCCTCGGCAGGCGCCCAGAAAAAAAAGGTCTTTTAAGAGGTTGTACTGCCGGGAGGTCTCCCCCTTGTAGCCTTGATTCGGCTACATTGATAGTTTACGTTCGGGGGGACCACCAGCGCCATTGCCGGTTAGGAAAGGAATGCAAGATTTGGCTGTGTACCGTTACTCTGTTACAAAGATTTTCAGATGAATGGAAAAAACCAGTGCCAACAAAAAAAGCTACTGAGGAAAACGCGCCAGGGGGGACGAAATGTGGACAATTCCTATTGTCCAGTGCCCTCCAAAAGCGGAGTCCTCGCAGCGTTATAAACGTGGCACCGAGTGAAGCGAGCATGAAGGAGAACCGGTGCCGTCTTCGGCAGGCGCCCAAATCCTTACCTAATCCCATTCTTAGTTTTTTTGCAGGTGGACAATTTCGTTTGTCCAGTACATCCAAAAAGTGGAGCATTCCTATGCGCAACGCTACAAACGGTACCGAGTGAAGCGAGCATGGAGGAGAACCGGTGCCGTCCGCGGCAGGCGCCCAAAATTACTTATAATTATATCGCTCCACCCAAAGACGGTAGGGGGAGATCTGCTCCAAGAGAGGGGTTCTCCAATACAACAACGGGTAATTTTTCCGGCACTGTCCTTGCTTTTTGTAAACATAATCGTTTCTGATGGCTTAACGTTCTGCTCCACTCACCATTTTGGAATAGAAGTTACCCATTGAGAGCATATGTGATACACTATATCAAGGAGGTGTGATTGAGAACCCTAAGGTTATAACTTTTAAGCCATTTCCCTTCCATTTTTTGTAATCACAATCGTTTTTCTATAGTTTAACTTACTGATCTGTTCTCGGTTTTTGGCATAAATGTTGCCTGTTGAGAGTAGGCAGAGACACACTTTACAGGGGAGAGTTTTATGAGAGCCTTAAGATATGCCTTGCTGATCGCTTTGCTCGTTTCCGCTGCTGGCTACGCCGGCATTATCGAATATCAGTTTCAGGTATGGTCAAATAATTTCCCGGACAATGTTGCCACGGGTATAAATCAGTTAGGGATGGGAGTAGAGAACGTTAATGAAAATCAGGTTAGGTTTATCTTTTCAAACACAGGTGATCAACAGTCATCAGTCACAAGGATTTTCTTTAAAGAGGATCCCAAAATCCTGCAATTCAATAATTTTGAGTATATCACCGTCGTGGACCAACTATCGTTTGATTACCTAGACAGCCAACATCCACAGTTTAGTTTCGGTGCCACATCCAGAGCCATTTCTAATGCTACCCGCTCACAAAACGGCATCGCTGCAGGAGAGTCACTTGGAATGTTGTTTACTTTTACGGAAGACAACACATTCAATTCTCTTATTAACTCAATTAATAGCGGGCACTTTAATGTTTTACTCCATACTCAGTCCTTTTCGGACGGGGGAAGCGAGCAGTTTTCACTCTCTGTGCCGGTTCCGGAAGCTTCGACTTTCGCTTTGTTAACACCCGGATTGGTACTTCTCATCTTAGCAAATTATAAAAAGATCAGAAAGTGTAGTTAACCCCACACTACAGAGGTGGGATAAGTTTCGATCCAACACAGTGGCTTCAAAAGCCACTGTCCCTATAACCATGAAACCTTAGACAGAGGCAAAAAAATGGTGAGCACTCAACAACAGACAACAACACCACTCCGGGAGACTGATTTCAGGCACTATGCCATGCACTATCTTAGGCTAGTTTGGAGATGGAAGGTCTGGATTGCAATCAGTGCTCCCCTAGTTACCGCTGGTGCGGTGATCTACATGTTGAAATTCGCTTCAAGTGATCCTGAGCTCAGTGCCACTGTATTGATAGGGGTTCAAGGAGCTCCTTCGGCAGTCACTTTAATCGATTACGGTGATATGGATCACAGTAAATCAGAACTGATGAGGACCAGGACTTTTTTAAAAGATATTGTCGAGGAGCTCTCGTTGCAGTTATGGTTATCCGGTTATTTACGACAAGAAATTTTCCACAGTGTCGCGGTGGATTCAACAGCAAGACCGGGACGCTACTTTTTCACAATAGACGGCGATAACAGTGACACCTACACAATCAGCCACAGGCAGGGGAGGTTTGCACCTCACAGAGTGCTTGCCAGCGGAAGGCTCTCAACTCTTGAAGAGCAGATGCTTCCAGGGATAAAGCTTGCATACGATGAAGATTTTCTGCGCAATCCACACTCCTTCTCCTTTGCTGTTTCCAGCATGGCAGATGCCATTGAGTGGCTCTATTCCGACCTGAAGATCACACCCCCTGATGCCCGAAGGCAGATCTTTCACATTGAAGCATCGCTTAAGGGAAAGGATTACCCGCTTATCGCTGAGATTCTGAACACTATTGCGGATACGTATGTAGAGAGAAGGCAGCTGTTTCATACAAGGAAAACCGAAAGAATGCTCCAGGCCCTGCAGCTTCAGCACGACAAGGCATGGCAAAACCTATCAGTAGCAGATAATCAGCTTAAAAAATTCAGAACAACAAACCCCGCAGTTGGTCTTACACGGGGTACTCAGCAGACAGTTGATAATCTCATTGCGATGGAAACATCAGCTGCTTCTGCCAAAGACAATCTGGAACATGCCAAGGAACTTCAAGCAAAATTCGCACAGGCCTCTGGTTTGGACAGAGTTCATGTAGGTGAAGAGATTCTTATTTTTCTTAACCAGCAGAGAAGCACTTCCGGACCTGTTTTACAGTTGGAACTTCAAAGGCTGCGGGCTGAGCTTAGAGCGCTTGAAATCAACTACAGCAGCAGCCATCCCGTAATCCAGGAAAAACAGACAGGAATTGAGCAAACCCTCAATAGGGTCATCGCAGAGTTGCAGTCAATTATAACTAAATCTGAAAGTGACATCAATCAGAAAACTGCACATATAAAAAGCCTCTCCTCAAAGCTCCAAAATCTTCCGGTAACGGAGATGGAGCTTGCAGAGCTGGAGCGTGAGCACAGAATCAGTTCAGAAATTTATGCGATGGTATTGGACAGGTATAACCAGGCAAAAATATCTCAAACAACTGAAATATCAGATGTCTACATTTTGGACTCAGCGGTTCCTCCGATTCCACCTCCACGGGATGCTTTAAGAGTGCTGACTATTTGCCTTGCAATTGGTATGTTTGGTGCCTTTAGCCC
This sequence comes from Chitinispirillum sp., assembly GCA_007115975.1. Lineage (GTDB taxonomy): Bacteria > Fibrobacterota > Chitinivibrionia > Chitinivibrionales > Chitinispirillaceae > Chitinispirillum. Next base: position 14,722 of record SKJJ01000018.1, on the reverse strand, counting down.
CCCGGTTATCTTTGACATGACAAACAAGACAGTGCGAACCGAATTTGAATTTCGCAAAATGACACCTTTTTTGGTACTAGAAACTATTCCACATATTCATCCTGCAAAATCAACCAGGCGAAAAAATAGAGATAAAAAACAGAGAGATTCATCTGCTAAAGATAAGGAGTACACGAAAAGGACCAATGTACTTTTTACCTCTGAATATCGCAATGAATATACAAAGGAGCTTTTAAGAACCTTACGGAGTAAAGTGTTGATGTTGTTGGAGGGTGAAGCTGACAAAAGTATGGTAATAAGCAGTCTTGATGCAGGAGCCGGGAAATCAACAGTAGCTGCTAATCTTGCCATGTCTGTTGCACTGCTGGGTAAAAAGACACTGCTTATCGATGGCGATTTGCGAAAGGGTGTCTGCCATCAGCTCTTTGGGGTAGATAAATCTCCCGGGTTTTATCATATTCTTCAGCCCCACATTGCAGAGTGCTCAAATGGAGAAGATCCAAATGTCACCCAGTTCCATCTCTCTGATGAGCAGGTTACAAAAAAGACCATACGCTCCGCAATCAGATCCACACCTATAGAATCTTTACATGTAATTCCCTGCGGAGCTCACTCAATAAACTCCTCTGAACTCCTTAGCTCTGTGCGGTTCCAAAAGATAAAGGATACCCTCTCCTCAATGTATGAAATAGTAATTTTTGACACACCACCCTTGGGGGCAGTATGTGATGCAGCAGTGATACATGAGAGCTTTACAAAATACCTCTTTGTGGTAAAAGCAGGGGAGACTAACATTGTACATTTAAAAAACAAGATAAGAGAGTACCCCGCACTGGAGAAAAAAATCGCAGGTGTGATTTTAAACTGTGGCTATATTGGCTCCTTGCGTAAGTATTATAATTATCTAAACTAACATAAAATCACCCCGAACATCTCTTGTTCTATGAGGAAATGTCATTTAAAGCGGAGAATGTCTCTGCCTGCTCTATCCAACACCTTGTAGCCTTGTACCAGCAAGCTTATGATTACCCCACTTTTTTTACGGTTATGGCCAAACGCTACGGGCCGCATCTTACATTTTTCAAACTATTTACCTCTTAACAAATCAAGGCATTTTCCTGTAGGGCAGAACATTCGACACCAGAGTCGGGGTATAAAAGCAGAGATTGCTACAAAAAACAATGCTAGTACAAGTGTGTAAAGTGGTACCGCTGATGGTCTGAAAGCAGCAAAAGGCTCAAAAAGCGCAGGATCATGCGTCTCCACAATCAACAGCAGTATAAAAAAAAGCAGAAGCATTGTCGATCTCACCTGAGACATCAGGGATGAGACATTAGCGGAAAATTTGATTCTTTTAACAGGTATACGGGCGGCGAATACCTGAAGGATTCCATATGGACAGATGTGCGGACAGTAGATATTCTGCTTTTTTATCAGAAGAAAACCCAGCACTGTAAACCCCAGGGCAATAATAGGCCATTGAGTGCTAAGCTGAAAGCCATGATACAGCCACCCCCTGAAAACAGAAATGGAGAGCATGGTTGCAGTAAGTACTCCAAGAGTGAACAGAGAGACAAGCTGAGGTATCCATTTGAATCCGGCAAAAGACCGGGGAAACATTCTGGTTATTATCAAAAGTAAGATGGGCAAAAGAATAATCACACTTGCCCTCGCAGCACTGCTCTGTCTCTGGTCATCGGAGTCACCCACGTACACTGCCACCCGCCGCAGGAGTGATTCTGAAATGGCATCGCTTGACATAGTAGCCATACTCACCGCATCAAAAACCTTGCCATCTGTGTCATCCAGGGCTACCCCTTCCCAGTTAGACAGAAAACCTGCATTTTCTATTCGCCGGATAAAGGATTCTGTTTCGTCATTTTCAAGCAAAATCACCTTTTGTATAACTTGACCGGAATCAAACAGGATTAAAAGAGGCACAGGTCCGGCATAGCCGATGATATTATCGCTAAAAGGTCTGCTATCAAGCGCGTATATCAGGATGTTTCCATCCTTGTCCACTACTTCTGATGCATCCCGGGGGCCTTTTTCATAACGAATCGATTCTGCTAGGGGGTAATGCTCCTTGATTAATTCCACAGAAAAGGGGCCCGGATCAAGTTCTGCAAGTAGTAGCTGCACAGACCGATAGCGATTGTGATAATACAAGGCAATCAGTGCGAAAACCAGCAACAAAAGAGGCACAAAATGATTTAGCTGTACAGATACACTCTTTTTCATAAAAATCATGGCTGTTAAAGGGCTGGAAATATTTGATTAAAAATACTACTATGCTGGACAGAGTCCAATTTTGGGCTGATATAACCCACCAAAATTAAAACAACTTACCTGATGGGTCGCAGACAGCACCACTTTTGAGGTTCGGTATCAGAGATAAAATTCCGTAAATATCCACCTTTCGGTGCTCAATCCTATAACGAGCAATTGAACGGACAGAAAAAAACAGTAAGCAGTTTTCATCTGTACGTTAAGAGTATGCCCTATTTCACTCAAAGGGCAAGGATATGACAATAGTAATTTTATTCCTCATTGAGGCATACTATTTTTGCATTCAGTAGCTCCGGAGTGTAGACGCCGGAACAGATGTCACACAAATCACCTTCACAGAGGACATGAACACAGAGTGAATTGGCTGCATCAAAAGTCCTATTACAGAGGATGCATATCTCTTTAGCATGTCCGGGCCCCAATGCCCGCAACACTACCTTTTGACGAAGTACCCGTTTAATTTCATCTCTTAATCCCATCAGTACAGTACCCCTTCCAAGGTGTTGGCGGCTTGTTCTATATATTTAATGTATATAAAAAATGGACAATGTGAGTTTTTTGGTCACTTTTTTACCCGATTTTTGCTCTGCATTTGTTTGAGGTTACCAGCAACCATATTTCTGAGGATAAACTATGGGGGGGATATTCTGTTTAGAGGGTCTTTGGGATGAGGATCTTGAGGAGAAGTGTTCAGTTTACCCGATCTTGAAAATGGTTGAGATGAACGGCAAGAACCCTTTTCTTCATCACCGGGTGGCTACTTCGGGTGATATGGACTACTATCTTTCCCGGTGGAAAAAGAGTTGTAGAAAAAGTTACCCGATTCTTTACTTTGCTTTTCATGGTGAAAGCGGGATGCTTCTTATTGGAGAGCAGCGCTATACACTGGGGCAGCTTTCAGAGAAACTGGAAAACAGCTGTAGGGAGGCATTCATCTTTTTTGCATCCTGCAAAACGGTCAACATTCCCGATGAGACCATAAAAAGATTTCTCCAGACCACTAAAGTGAAAGGGATATTGGGGTATAGAAATACGGTGGTGTGGATAATCTCAGCTGCGTTTGAAATCTTGTTACTTTCAGAGATTGTGGCTATAGATCTTACCCCCAATGGTTTGAGTCGTCTGAAACGCAGGGCAGATGTTATTAGCAATAACTTTAAGAAAATTGATCTGCTCTTTGCTACGGAAAAACGGATCCACCGTTGGGAAAAAAATAGCTCCAGACCCTAAAAAGGTTAAAAAGCTCTCTAAAACAGAATAATGGGCCCACGATTTCAATCCGGGAATAAACTTTGCTCATACTATTTGTGTTCAGGATTAAATCTTGATATTTTTACTACCATTCACCCGCACCTCTCAACAGATTTAGGAGCACTATGAAAAAAGCATCTCTGTATACGTTCTGCACACTACTAGGTATGGCACTGTTTTCTTCTTCCAATGCCGGGGAGGAATTTTTTCCGGTTCCGGATATTCTCAGACCAAATGTTGCGTTTTGGAAAATGGTCTACTCCGAAGTATCAACCAAAGAAGGTCTTCTGCACGACCGTAATCACTTACTCATTATTTACGACAAGGTGGAGACAACAAGTCCCTCAAATGTTGAGAAAGTACGGCAGAGGAGAAAAGAGATCAACCGTTCCATAAGAGTTATCAACTCAGAGCCAGAGGAGTCATGGGGAGCGGAGGAAAGGCGCATTGTAGCACTGTTTGAAGAACATGCCTGCAGAGATGCCCTAAAGGGAGCAGCTGAGAGAATACGGTTTCAGCGCGGCCAGCGTGACCGGTTTATATCAGGCATTGAGCGATCAGGAATGTATCTGGATACAATTCGTGCGATTCTCAAACAACACAATGTCCCCCGCCAATTGGCATACCTGCCACACGTTGAATCATCATTTGAGACCGAAGCATACTCAAAAGTGGGAGCTGCGGGACTATGGCAGTTTATGCGTGCCACAGGAGCATCATTCGGCATGAAAATAGATTACCAGGTGGATGAGAGACGCGACCCGATCATTGCCACCAGGGCTGCGGCCCGGTATCTGACAAATGCCTATCAGACCCTTGGGGCCTGGCCGGTAGCCATAACATCCTATAATCATGGGGTCAATGGTATGAGAAGAGCGGTTTCCACCACCGGCACCAACGACATCGCTGTCATTGTCCAAAACTACCAAAGCCGAACATTCGGTTTTGCATCATCCAATTTCTACGCCAGCTTTATTGCAGCATCAGAACTAGCCGAAGATTATCAGACTATTTTCCCCAATGTTACCCTGATGCCCAGAAAAGAGTTTACTTCTGTTACACTTGATGAATATATCGTTTTAGATGGCCTGATTGCCAGTCTCGGGATAACAAGAGAAGAGTTCAGGTCCTTTAATCCGGCTATCAGACCAAGTGTTTACCGTCAAAGTCAGAGTATGCTGCCAAGGGGTTTTACCATACATGTACCGGCACTCATACCATCCCAACAGCTCCAGCTTGCACTAGCATCGATTCCTGACTCGCTGCGAAGCGCACAAGCACCCCGCCCACAATACCACAGGGTTACAACAGGTGAAAACCTCGACCGAATAGCAAGACGCTACGGGGTTTCTGTAAGAGATATTGCCCTGGCAAACAATATCACCCGCTTAAACAGAATCTATGCTGGCCAAGTGCTCAGAATTCCACCCACAATCCCCTCTTCAACCATTACAGCCGGAAGCGTTGCACGGGTCGACCCCGCACCCGCCGTTCAAACTCCCCCTGCCAAGGAAAAGGCGGATGATGAAGTCGATGAGATCATAACTGCCAGGGAAGAATTACCGTCCGATATACCCGAAGGCCCTGAGATCGTTACTGCCAAGGCTGGTGTGGAGATCATTGCAAAAGACACGGTTGCAGATCCCAAAGTCATTCAGTATATGGTCAAACGTGGTGACAATCTCACCCACATAGCTGAGCGATTCGGTACAACCGTTCAACAGCTGGCAGAGAAAAACAGTATCAGATCACTAAACAGTGTTTATGTGGGGCAGACACTAAACATACCGGTGATCACCGCCCTAAAAACAGATCTCACTTCTGCAGAGACTCCCGTTGATACAACGGATGTAGCTAAACAAGATCTGAAAAAAGAGGTTCCGGACACTTTGGAAGAGGTTGCAGCATCAGTTGCTACTCCACCCCCTTCACCTAAGGACTCAACACCTGCAGTTTCAACCAGCTTTGATGTCACGGTGTATAACCTTGAAGCGTCGCTTGCACCATCTGGAAATCAGGCAACGATCAAGGTAAGCTTAAATGAGACAATTGGCCATTACGCCGACTGGCTTGGAACACCAACCATGAGGATCCGGCAGCTAAATAACATGGGCAGAGGCTCAGAAATCCGTTTTAACAGCAGTGTGAAAATTCCAGTTGACAGCCCCAAAGCACTGGAGAAATTTACTTCCGCCAGACTAGAATACCACATGGCTATTGAAGAGGATTTTTTCTCCCGTTTCAAAGTGGTGGAGAAAAGAAAACGTGCAGTGAAAAGGGGCGAAAATGTCTGGGACATCATACGAGAGGGTGAAACATCCATTCCACTCTGGCTCCTACTCAAATACAACAGAACCCTCGACCCATCAGTTTTAAACGTCGGAGTGCAACTTCTGGTTCCCGTTGTTGAGGAGATGAATTAATTCGGCAAATATTCCTCAGAAACATAAATATTAATTACCCGATCAATATTCAGAGTCTCCAGAATATCAAACAGTTCCGGGTTAGGTTCAATTATACAGAGTGATCCTCCGCTGCTCTGTATCAACCGGTGACACCCGATAAGGACAGCTATAGCTCCGCTGTATATGTAGGATGCGTCACAGAAACTGATCGCTATGTGGTTCTTACCACGGTCAAGATATCCAGTCACAAGGTCTCTGAGCTCTGAGAGATCGTTGATTCGTGACTTCTCATCCTTCATTCGTACTATCTGATATTTCCCCGATGTGTATGTCTCAAGCTTCATAAATGCCAACCTCCGTAAAAAGTAGTTTGCAGTATCTGGTGAGAATAGGTACATCATTGAGATTTGCCGCAATTACAAAAACTGCAACGGGAATTCCCAACAGATACTATTTAAGCATAACGCCAATGACATTGTACTATTTACGCCATATAAGGTCAATACTCTCCTACTTATAGTGCTGCATTAATCAAAGAAAATATTCAACACCGGATTCAAACAGCAACTGATCTTTATTTCCAAAGATATTCTTGCCCACAAAAGCACCTTTACGTTCAGAATGCCCCATTTTGCCCAATATTCTCCCATCCGGGCTTATGATCCCCTCAATTGCTTCATACGACCCGTTGCTGTTCCCATCCATTGTCGGTTCAAATTCTCCATCTGAATTAGTGTACCTTGTCACAATCTGCCCGTTGGCTTTAAGCGACTCCATCACCGAATCAGGGGCAACGAATCGTCCCTCACCATGGGAAATAGGAACAGCATGTACATCACCAGTATTGACCTTTGCCAACCATGGCGATTCAACTGAACATATCTTTGTATAGGCTATCCTTGAGATATGGCGCCCAACTGTATTAAAGGTAAGCGTAGGACTCCTGATTTCGGGGTCACGGATTTCTCCCCACGGCACAAGTCCCAACTTGATCAATGCCTGAAATCCATTACAGATACCAAGCATCAACCCACCCCTTTTCTCCAAAAACGCTGTTACTGAATCCTTGATCTGAGGGTTGCGAAAAAAAGAGGTTATGAATTTACCAGACCCATCGGGTTCATCGCCGGCACTGAATCCTCCGGGAATCATAATAATCTGAGAGCTATTGATCTTTTCTACCATTGATGAGATAGAGTCATTGATATCTTTGGAAGTGCAGTTTCTCAAAATAAGAAAATCACAGATCCCCCCCGCCTTCTCAAAAGCCCGCGCAGTATCATACTCACAGTTTGTACCAGGAAAGACAGTTATGAGAACCCTTGGCTTGGCAACTTTTATCTTTGAGGAGAACCTTTTCGCTGAAGAGTTAAAGGAAAATTCAGTGATGGTACAGTTATTATAAGGTGGCTGGGAGGGAAAAACCTCTTTAAGAGGTTTTTCCCATGCACGATACAGCGTTTCTATATCAACCGACACACCTCTGCCCCTTATCACTTTCTCCGCAACAGTTTCTCCTAAATCCTTGTACACACACCCCTCAAGAAGGTGCCCGATATCCGTTCCGTTTTTCACTTCCAGAACAATACTGCCATAGTCGGGTGAAAAGAGTGTTTTTAAATCAAGCCCGTCGTTTAGAGCTAACCCAATACGGTTTCCAAAACTCATTTTCGCCAACGCTTCAGAAGCACCACCGTTCCCAACAGAATGAGCGGCAAGTATAACACCCTTCCCGATTCCATCGCTTACGATTGAGAAGTTCTTATGTAGCATGTCAAAATCCGGCATTTCAAACTCATCTCTGGGAAGGGAGATGAGTACTGCTTTTGAACCGGTTTCTTTAAATTCAGATGATATGGTTTTTGAGACATCAACAGGAGCAATGGCAAATGCAACAAGAGTTGGTGGAACATGCAGATCTTTGAAAGTACCCGACATACTGTCCTTTCCGCCTATAGCTGCAATCCCCAACTTTTTCTGTGCGAAATAGGCACCCAGAAGTGCTGCAAATGGTTTACCCCACTTCTCTTTGTCTGAACCGATTTTTTCAAAGTATTCCTGAAGAGTAAGCCTGATTTTGCGATGATCAGCACCAGTTGCGACCACTCTGGCAGCGGCCTCAATAACAGCAAACACGGCCCCATGAAAGGGACTCCAGGAACAGAGATAAGGGTTGAACCCGTAACTCATAGCCGTTCCCGTTGTTGTTTCACCTTGCAAAACCGGTAATTTTGCAACCATACACTCTGAGGGAGTAGCCTGGTATTTTCCGCCATAGGGCATAAGGACACTTGCTGCCCCAATAGAGCTGTCGAACATCTCTACCAGCCCGCGCTGGCTGCAGACATTTAAATCGGTAAGGGTCTCTAACCAGGCGGATTCATCGTTTCCACTTATAGATGATTTTTGAAGAGTTTGCCTGAAAAAGTTTTTATTGGGATCAGGTACTGTAACCAAAACCGATGTATTCTGCTCCACACCGTTGGTATCAATAAACTGACGGCAGAGGTCTACAATTGTTTTTCCCCTCCATCTCATTATCAGTCGTTGATTTTCTGTAACACGGGCAACAACAGCAGACTCAAGATTCTCTGCAACAGCAAACTGAGTGAATCGCTCGAGGTCTCCAGGATTTATAACAACAGCCATACGCTCCTGCGATTCTGAAATAGCAAGCTCTGTTCCGTCAAGACCGTCATACTTTTTTGGTACTGCATCAAGATCAATATCCACTCCCGATGCAAGTTCACCGATTGCAACAGACACTCCCCCAGCACCGAAATCGTTACACCTTCTGATCATTCTACTCACTTCTGGAATGCGGAAAAGACGCTGTATTTTCCGCTCCGTTGGCGGATTTCCTTTTTGTACTTCAGCACCACAGGTCTCAATGGACTCCTCGGTATGTTCCTTTGATGATCCGGTGGCACCGCCGCATCCATCCCTGCCGGTTCTTCCGCCAAGAAGCACTATAATATCACCAGGTTGTGGTAGTTCCCTCTTTACATTCTCTTTGGGGGCAGCCCCGACTACTGCACCAATCTCCATTCTCTTGGCCATATAGCCGGGATGGTATATTTCTGATACCAACCCTGTTGCCAACCCTATCTGATTACCATAGGAGCTGTATCCATGAGCTGCCTGTGTGGTTATTTTTCTCGTCGGCAGTTTTCCCGGCAATGTCTGTTCAAGAGAAGCACGCGGATCAGCCGAACCGCTTACCCGCATCGCCTGATACACATAAGAACGTCCGGAAAGCGGATCCCTTATCGCACCACCAAGGCAGGTGGCGGCACCTCCAAACGGTTCAATTTCGGTGGGATGATTGTGGGTTTCATTTTTAAACATCACCAACCACTCTTCTGTGCGCCCATCAATCTCTGCCGGTACAACTATACTGCAGGCATTGATCTCTTCGGATTCATCGAGATCACTCAGCTGCCCCTGTTTTTTAAGTTCCTTTGCGGCAATGGTTGCAATATCCATTAAGCAAACCGTCTTTTCTCTCTTGCCGTACACAAGACTTCTTGCTCCATAATAGGCTTCAAGAGCCTCCCCTACCGGTTTGTTGTAGACTCCTTCATGTATGTCTACCGAATCAATTCTGGTTAAAAAAGTGGTGTGGCGGCAATGGTCAGACCAATAGGTATCAAGCATTCGTATTTCGGTTATGGTAGGATCTCTCTTTTCAGTATTTTTAAAGTAATCCCTGCAGAAAAGAAGGTCCTCTGTTTTCATTGCCAGACCTAAAGAGATACGCAGTTCTTCGAGTTTCTCAGGTGCAAGTGCAATGAACCCCACCACGGTTTTCACATCAGCAGGGGTTTGAGCACAGACGGTGAGAGTTTCTGGTTTCTCAAGGGATGCTTCCCTGGAATCCACCGGGTTGATACAGTAATTTTTAATAACAGGGATCTGTTTATCTGAAAGCTCTCCCTTGAGCACAATGACCTGTGCAGCAGCAACACTTGGACGTACACCATGAGTAAGCAGTTGTATACATTGTGACGCGCTGTCGGCTCTCTGGTCGTACTGCCCGGGGAGGTATTCAACTGCAAATGCTGTCTCATCAGAATCGAGAGTTATTGTTTCATCATAAACAGAGTCCACCGGTGGCTCTGCAAATATGGAGTTTCTGGCAACCTCATAGTCCTGATCCGAAATCCCCTCTATGTCGTAGCGGTTAAGTACCCGTACACTCTTCAGGCCTGAAATTTTCAGATTATCTCTGAGATCACCAAGTAACCCCTGTGCATAAACATCATACCCCTTGCGTTTTTCCACAAAGACGCGCTTAACATTAGCCATTTTCTCTGATCCTGCCCTTCTCTGCACTCACTGAAATTGAAACATTTATTGAGACTCTTCTTAATTACTACTTACCAGGCACCGGTACCGGCGGCAACCAAATCAACAATACGCTCCTGCATAACCCAATTATCAAACTGACCACTGCCGACATTGTTGCAGAGTACAGCAAATGCATAGGTTTTATCGCGAAGCAATATATAACCGGCAAGTGTACTCACCCTTAATGAATTTAGCGTACCGGTTTTTCCCCTGACAACTCCCCTCAACCGGGATTGCCTGAACCTGTCTGCCAGGGTACCATCAACATTGGAAACAGAAAGCGCGCTTAGAAAGTCCGGATAGTAGCTTTTCTGCTGTTGCACATAGCTGAGCAGCGCAGTAATCTCAGAAGCACTGATCCTGTTTTCATCCCCCATTCCGGAACCGTTTACCATAACAGGAGCCCCTGGTAACTCTCTGTTGTGCCACCACTGAGTAATGGCTTGCGCTCCTCCCTGCCAACTGCCTGGAACAGAGTTATTCTTAACGGATAGTGTTTTGAAAACCATTTCCGAAGCGAAATTACTTGAGAATTTAAACATATTGTCTACAAAATCAGTTAAACGACGGCTTGTAAAACTATAAAAAGGGCCCTGCCGCTCTATCGTCTCAGAAACAACCCCCTCAACTGTTTGACCCATCACTGAAATGCCACTCTCTGTAAACATCGCCCGCAAAGCTCCGCCAAATACCTCCCAGGTCTGCCATAGTCTTCGATATGTATAACCCGGAGTGCCATTCAGAGGCAGCTCCCCCCGTACATCAACCTGGGTTTTTCCTGCGGTTAAAGAAGTGGTAACATCCAGATTACGCCTTGTTCCCGCAGGAGCAGTGCGTGCAGAGGATCGTACTACAACCCCTTCTATTTTGGGGAATATATCGACCGCAACAGGAGAGCCTTCTGCATACCCTGAGCGATGATGAATAGCAACAGTGCTGAAATTGGCAGCCAATGGACTGATAAGAGGAAGATAGGCAAAGCTGCTTGCACCTTCATAATAGCCGGGACCAAGCGAGACGGAATCAAAAAAGCTGTTATCCAGCACCAGATCCCCCTGTACCTCTCGGAGCCCACGGTGATAAAGATGCTGGACAAATAGCCAAAGACGCTCAGCGGAGAAACCTGGATCGCCTCTGCCCTGAATGTAAAGATCCCCTTTTAAAATACCATTTTGGCTATTAAAATCCCCATCCATGTACACATTTGTAGAGAAGGTGTAGGTGGGTCCCAACAATTCCATTGCGGCTGCACCTGTAAGCAGTTTATTAACTGAAGCGGGATTCATAGGAGAATCAGCATTTACAGAGATTACAACACTGTCCTGCTCCAGATCAACAACCATTATACCAATACCAGCAGTGTCATAATTATGTTGGTGCAGGATCTGTTCTACCCTCTGCTGCAGATTTGAATAAGCACTTGCGCTTACGGCAAGCAACCAAAGCATCATACAGCAGAATATTTTTTTATCCATACACGCTAACCTCAGTTTCTATAGTTTTTTCTTTTATCACTGTTTGCAAAATCTATTTTAGATACCAGTTGCACTTTAAAGATAATCACTAAAATATATTGTTTGGGAGATGAAATCATGCCAAAATTTGCCATAGCGTTCGTAACACCATCACAAAAATCTCAGATTCGTCACAAGCTGATAAGCAATGAAAGCAGAGACACTGCACTCAGACAGTTTTTTACAGAAGAAGCCGGTGATTTTTATTCCACTGATGACCAGGGGTTTTACTACTTCAAAGAAGATTTTTTCGATGAAACATCTCCCTCGGGCAGTATAATTGAGATCGAACAGTAAAGTAGCCCCAGAGATGGAGATAGTCCAACAATGGGGTTCATTTTGAAAGTGGTTCTAATTTCGATTCTATCTCCTTAACTTCGGAGATAAATTCACTTATATCCTTGAATTTTCTGTATACTGAAGCGAATCTGATATATGCTACTTCATCCAGCCCATAAAGCTCTGCCATCACCATTTTCCCGATTTCAGAGCTTGGCATTTCACTTTTACAAAACTTCTCTACCTGGTTCTCGATCTTATTGACAACGCTTTCAACCTTTTTCATACTCACTGGTCTTTTTTTGCAGGCTGCCACGATACCCTGCATAAGTTTTTGCCTGTCGTATGGTTCCCTGCGTTGATCATTTTTCACTATTGCCAAAGAGGTGCTCTCGATGTACTCATACGTTGTGAATCGTTTTGAGCAATCAAGACACTCTCGACGACGACGTACAGCCTGACCTTCCTTACTTGTCCTGGAATCTACCACCTTGTCTTCTTCACAACTGCAAAAAGGACAACGCATCGTTTTTCTCCTCTGAAATTTTGGTACCCCTATCAGAACCTTTTTGTTACTGCTAAGCCATACCCATAGTCGTAATAATCAAAAGAGTACACCGGAGTGAACTGTACTGTTGATAAAGCTGTCCTGTTTGCTCTGCGTATGGATGTTCTGGCATCAACAAAAGAGACAACTCTGTTCAAAACCAGGGCTCCGAGTAAAAAACTTGAGGCTACCTGAAACTTTCTTGATGAAGTCCTCAGTTTGTTATATTCATCCATAAACTCCTCACCAGGCCACCTCCACCAGGTATCAGTATCCAAATAACTGTTTTGAGGTGTTCTGTTCAACTCCTGAACAGTATTGTATTGCTGAGCATCCATATAATAGCCGATGTTCCTCCAATAGGCATCATCATCGGAAGGGGCACTTGCACCGGCATAAGCCCACGCATAAGCCTGCGCATTTGATGTTAGTCTTCTGGATTGCCCATAACAGAGAACTGCACCGAATAGTGCCAGTACATCAGTTGTGGTATAGAGAAAAGAGGCAACAGGGCGCTGAAGTATCCGATGCCCTACCCCAGGCACAACAATGGAAGCCGCCATGATAACGGAGGGCGAAATATGCTGCTGCTCTACGGAAAAGAGTGAAACAGTGTCCGTCTCTATATCTTCTTCGATAACAAGTTGTGCAAAGGGATGCACCAGCAACCCAAAAAGGAGAATAAGCAGGCTATTTTTTTTCAAAACATCACCCTCATTGCCAAGCCAGAGACACTTTCTGAACCGGTATTAACAATCTGCTGTTCCAAACTCATACGGTTCCAAACACTCTGTTCACCTAAAAGACTGCGATTATAAGCTCTCGCAGTTAACCCCGCATCCAAAGCACTTGCAATATGATTAACCAACAGGGCATAAAGGGAGAAGTACACTGTTCTTGAGGTATTATTGACCTCTACCACCATATCGTGATAGATGTTCTGGTTTTTTGAATATCCGGTAATCCTTGAATCCTTCCGGGCATCTCCAGTTCCGCCAGCAATTTGGTCGAGGAGAAAAAACTCTCCCAAATCACCGGGATTTGTAAGAATAAATTCATTTCCAGAACTGGTTGGCAGAGTATCGTTTTTGCCATCGCCGATAAATTGCATAAGCCGGTCAAAACCAGGATCAGAATCATCCCATCCGTGAGTGCTATGCCAGTTGCTGATTTGTGTGTAATTTATGGAATAATCGGCAATATTATAGCTCTTTAACACATCATCAAAAGGGACATCATCTTCGCCCATTTTGTCTTCGTAGATTACACTTAACCTTTCATAATACTCTTTGAGTCTATCGGGGTCATAATGCGTATCAGCAAAATCTCTGTAATCACTTCTCTGGTTACGGGCCTTAACAGAGTTAGCAATGGCAAAAGTGGCTATAGCAACTTCTGCGGCTATAAACGCACCCGCTTTATAATAGTTCCTTGAATACGCCTGTCCAAGTCCGGGCAGGAGAAAGGAGAGAAGCATCGCCATTCGGGGAGAACGGTACTCTTCAAGATTCCTCGCAAAATTTATGTGGTGTTCCTGCTCTATAATGTCTATTTCGCCTGGCTGGCGATCTGACCCATCCGCCATCGTTTCTTGATCAGAAAAGGTTTGTTGCGTTTCATGTCCGGGTCTTTGCTCTGCAGGTTCAAAAGACTCTGCAACTACACCAGATCCGTAGGGTTCTGAAGTATCTTCCACAGGCAACTCATCCACGATATCATCGGTAGAAAGATCTTCGATTTCCACATAATCATCACCAGAGAGAAGGGAGTGATCATCGGTGAGCAGTTCTGAGGAGACCATACCCTCCTCAGGAAGGTCAATTGCGGGCTCATCTGATGCGAGCAGATTCTCCTCACCATCGCCAAAGAGCAGCTGGTCAATATCTATCTCTGAGACCTCTGCAGGCTCTGTATCTTGGGAAAACTGGTCATATTCATCACCAGTGTCCTCACCATACCGGTCGACCGCTTCATCAGAATACGCTTCATCAGAATACGCTTCATCAGAATACGCTTCATCAGAATACGCTTCATCAGAATACGCTTCATCAGAATACGCTTCATCAGAATACGCTTCATCAGAATAC
>SKJJ01000012.1 GCA_007115975.1 Chitinispirillum sp. | reverse complement strand
TGGGTGAGCGGATGGGTGAGCGGATGGGTGAGCGGATGGGTGAGCGGATGGGTGAGCGGATGGGTGAGCGGATGGGTGAGCGGATGGGTGAGCGGATGGGTGAAACGGGTCTTAACTTACTGCCTATCGTCTAAAAGCCCTCTTTTTGATGCCCGCTGATTCTGAACAGTTACGCCTCATTTGGAAATGTTAAATGCATTCGACCGTAGCCCTGTGATGTTAATTATACTGCCGTCTCCAGAGATTTCAAAATTGTACTGTCCCAGAACTTTGGGGAAAAGTTCCTCTGTACCGGTAGCCTTCTTTGTTGCTGCACGTGCCATCATCCCTGCAAGACCGGCGTCTGAACCAATACTTTCACTTGCAACAAACTTCATCTGTTCTGCCCCATAGAACCCCTCAAAGTTTTCTCCTGTCCCTGTAATGTCAATTGAGTTGGCCATGTCGTTGAAGTACAAGATCTCACCTGAGTTACTGATACTCCAGCTTCCGCTTGAGATCACCTTGTACTCATCAACCGCTAAATCAGGCCATTTTTCTTTCCAATCAGCCAGTTTGCTGTCAACATAGGAATCAGACACCCAGAACGTAAAGACCGCTTCTCTGGGGGTGTAGCTCAGAGAAAGCGTCCCTTTGGTAAAAATTCCGCCAATTACTTCATCACCTGCTCTGGAGTAGCTGTTGATATTCCAGCTGTCCACAAAGTGTGCCGTTACGGTGTTGTACTCGTTGGTACCATCGGTCATATAGAGGTTTTTTTTGCAACCAGTTAAGGCTATCAGGGAAAGCACTGCCAGAGTGGTGAATGTTTTGGAACGAAACATAAAAACTCCTTTTTTGTACCATTGACTCAGGCATCCTAAGCAATGGACGAGAGATGAAAAAATGGTTTTGTGTGATGAATTATAGTAGAAGTACACTCTTTTATCAACAGAATTATGGTCAGATGAGACAATGCGCAAAAAAAAGAGAGTGGTGTGTGACAATTATGGGTAATTGTCACATGCTTTTAGAAGCAATCCAGTTTGTCTGCGTTATTGTACTTTTTTCGGTGATTCTGCTTTAGCTATGGATAGAGCAGTTGGAAGTGTGTTTTGGTGAGTAGTTGATTGTGAGGCCCAGGCCATCGCGATGCCGATGTCTGTACTCACTTTTCTTCCTGGATTTCAGCCAGATACTGCAATATCCTCTCAGAATGGTCCTTGTCGTAAGCTGCAAGTTTATTGAAAAGAGTAAGCGGCAGAGGAGTATTTTCACTGTCGTTCTGTTTTACCGTGTTTTGGTAGTGAAGTTCACCTGCGGCCTGTTCAAGCTGAAGAGCAACAAGAAGTGTATCTTCTCTTGCTTTTATGTGTTGATCGATATTTTCTATTACATCGGTTACCTTACTGTTTATTTTTTCGAGAGTCTCCTCAGAAACCTCCAAAAGGCTGCAGAAAAACTCTTTTGAGTCCAGAATAAACTCCGCATGTGTCTCAATTAGCGTGGCGTGCTTTATCTCCTCTGCAGCTATTTTTTTCCAAAAAACCCTGTCTTCGGGGTATTTATCCTGGAAATAGGAGTACAGAAGACCAATGTTTTTTTCGAGGGAGATCATTTTTCGAATCAGCAACATGTCAGGGGTAGTCATTAAATGCTCCTTAAAATGGGTGTTATCTTTCTATTATACCCTCTAAATTATTGATGGTCAACATTTTTTTCCCACGACACCTCCCTTGTTGTTGGTATGGGCCGGGCTTGTGGATTGTGGTCATGTCATCTAGAGTAAATTTTTTTGATACCCGTGATTGTGAGCAGGGTATTGCCGGGGCTTAACGGCGCACTAAGGATGTTACCGATGCCTAAGGGCAGGCCGGGGAGGGGTTTTAGCCCCGTAGAAACGAAAAAATCACCCTACACTATTGCATCTGTTATCGACTCTAAACATTTTCGTTAATAAGAGTTGTCGTTTCAGTGCTACTAAAAAGGAGCGAATATGGTGATGGCCAATCCAAAGAGGACTGTATTGTTTACTGTTGTACTGATCTGTTCATGTTTTCGCCCCACCGATGGTGACGGGAAACGTAGGATATCTCTACCGGAAATTATTATTTCAGAAGAGCGTGGCGTTGATAATGCCATATTCAGGAGACGGTCGGTGCGTCAATTTGTAAAAGATCCCCTTACAATAGAGCAGATCAGTACACTTTTTTGGGCTGCAGGGGGTGCGACAGTTGATGGGGTAACCGGAGCAACAAGGGCGTATCCATCTGCTGGTGGGTTATATCCGCTGCATTTTTACGTTGTAGTCAGTGGGGTAGAGGGTTTAGATAATGATGTCTATAAATATGACTGGAAAAATCACTCTGTGATGAGTAAAAATCTGGGTGACAGGATGGGTGCTGTAAAGGAGGTAACCTACAGCAACTCCTTTTTAAAGCAGGATGTTTCGGCTGTTTTTGTTATCACTGCCGATTATTCAATTACAACTGAGAGGTATTCGCGCAGAGGTGAAAAGCGTTACGTTCCGATGGAAGCGGGTGCAAGCAGTCAGAATCTGGCTCTCAAGGCAGAAGCCCTTGGTCTTGGTTGTTATGTTATTGGTGCATTTGAAGACTGGGCGCTCAGTTCTGCTCTTGACTTAGACAAAGAAGAAACACCTCTTCTGATACTACCGGTTGGCAATGCAAGGTAAAGATTAAAAAAAAGGCCCTGCGGTTGTGCAGAGCCCTGTGGTGCTATGTAAATAGAAGCTCGATTATTCGGGTATAACATTCTGGGCGTTAGGGCCTTTTGCTCCATCTACAGTTTCAAATTGGACCTTTTGTCCCTCTTCCAGTTTTTTGAAACCATTTGACTGGATTGCTGAAAAATGGACAAAGACATCCCGTGAACCATCATCGGGTGAGATAAAACCGAAACCTTTGGCTTCATTGAACCACTTCACTACACCTGTAGGCATACTACAAAACCTCTTTTTAAAAATGAAACATGCCGGATACCATTTCCGGATTTAACCATATTTTAAGATATTTAATGGCTGTGGGCAAAAAAAGCAATTTTTGTAAAAAATCAAAAATGTAAATTCAAATAGAGGTGTGCCATGGGGGGCAGTGAAAAGGATTTTTCACTCTCACCGTCGCCCTTCTTTTCTCCAAAAGCAATATCAAGACATCCGCTTGTCTGTATTGCCGGAAACAGTACCCGTAACCCTGCTCCAAATCCCCTTGCAGTTTCGACACGGCCCTCTGTGGAGAAGATGTCCTTGATTGCGGGCCACATTCGTGCGTAATCAAAAAACAGTGCTCCATCCAGACGCCAAGACACCACATTTGTACCGGTAAACATAAGGTTTATCAACGGAAGGTACATCTCGGGAGCATTCCATATGGCAAAACGGTATTCTGCAGAAAAAAGAGCACTGTTGTTTGCAATGTGGTTCCAGCCAATCTGTTTTGTGTGGTAGCCCCGTACCTGTCCGTCCCCGCCGTACAGTATCCGGTGATAGGAGCCGGCATCAGTTGCTCTTAAAACATTGTAAAGTCGGAATGCAAATTTGTGATCCGGAAAAAATCCGGGAATGTAAAGGTTTATATCATTGCTTAACTGCCACAGTGGGTTGTTCAGACCCTGGTAGAGGGTATTGGTCCGGAGCGCTGTAGAGACAAAATACCCCTTGTCCGGATCAAATCGCCTTGATCGGTGATCATTGACAAGGCCGAGAATAGTGAACGCTTCATAAAAGGTCGTGGTGTCAGGAGCGGGGGAGCCACTCTCTGAAATGCCTGGAGCCCGTCCTATCCTGGTGCGCTGAGTTGGTATGATGCTTAATGCTATGCGGGCAGAGTGGTTGAGTTGACGTCCGGCTGTTATCCGGGCAGTGATATCGCGATAGTCATAGTTTCTGATATCGTAGGGGTAACGTGCGATGCTGCTTCCAAGTCCGATGAAATAGGGGGTGGTTAGTATCGGCTTACTCCAGAAGGCACCAAGACTGCGCCACTCCCAAAAGCTGAAATTGAAGGTGAGCCGTTCCATTCGTCCCCGGAAGTTCTCATCGGTTATGCCCACCCGCATTCTCCACCAGCGGTCCTGCTCTCCGTATTTGCGCGAGTAGAGTTCGCCACCGATATCAGATAGCCGTATTGAGGGCAGCTCTTCAAGGAAGAGGTAGATGTCCACCCCTTCATCTTTGAACACTTTCACGATATCTGCTTTTGAGAAACGGCCGATGCGTAACAGTTTCGCTTTTGCAGAGTCTGTTTCCACCGTATCGAAGGGGGTACCGGTAATTAATCCGCTGAGCAGTTGTATCGTTGATGTATCGGTTCTTTGGACACCGTGGATATGAATGGATCTGATCAGTTTGTGGTCTGGTTCTGAGGGAGAATCTGCTGCTTGGGTGCCGGGGTGGTAAAAAAGGCAGATAATCAGGGCAATCAATGCGAAAAGACGGTTTGAATGGGTATGAGACATATTGTTTGGTGTTTGTTCTGCTCAGGGCAAAATTGTGACGGAAGATCTGTAAGCCGGGTTCTGTCTTTCCTTATTAAGGAGAGGCAGCCATTTATCTGGCCTGCGAAATAGTGGTACTTTCACAGGCATTGAGCAACCTACCCGGGAGAGTGAAAACGGACAGCTCTCTCTTCAGTTGAAGAATTCTCCCTGCTTGGTCTTGCACCGGATAGGGTTTACCAGCTTCCGACCAGCGATCGGAACGGTGGGCTCTTACCCCACCTTTTCACGTCTCACCCCGTCCCGAAAAACAGCGTAAGCTGATTTCCGGCAAAGAGCGGTCTATTCTCTGTGGCACTTTCCGTACTCTTGCGAGCCCCCTGGTAAAAGGGTATCCTGTCCTGCGGTGCCCGGACTTTCCTCCGCGGTTCCAAAGAACCACAGCGACTGCCCGATCTTCCGCCAAAATTTAACCCTGTCTCTAATAATGGTTTACGATTTAACACTGGTAAAAATTCAAAAAAAGAAATATAGATTATAGGCGATGTGGAAGTAAAAAGAGGCATGGATTACGGTTCTCGGAGCAGAGGAGGATTTGGTTTGTATCCGATCTCCTCTCAATACAGCAGTTGGATCAGCTTGCTTCCGGGTGCTCTGCTGTGTAACTGCATTGCTACCATTTTTATCGCAGCGGAGCAACTTTGGCCCATCGGGTTCGGAATGTATCAGCAATCTCCAAGCATCTCTTCAATGCCCTCAATTTTTTCTCTGAGGTCATCGTTTTCCGATAACTGGGATTCAATTTTTTTACAGGAATGGATCACCGTTGAGTAGTCTCTGCCCCCAAACTCAAGCCCTATGGTGCGCAGGGACTGTTTTGTCCACTTTTTACAGAGGTACATGGCAACTGAACGGGGGAGTGCTATCTCTTTTTTGCGGGTATGGGCAGACAGCTGATTTACACTGATAGCGAATGCTTCTGCAGTCTTTTGTTGGATAAACTTTATTGATAGCCGTTCATCCTTGCTTGAAATCACATCTCCGCAGATCTCCTTAGCGACTTCAATGGTAATATCCCTGCCGGTAAATGAAGATGAAGCGATAAGTTTTATCAGGGTACCCTCAAGTTCACGGATATTGGATGTAATATGCCCCGCAATGTACTGCACTACCTCAGCGGGAAGAAACAGGCCATCGAATTCGGCCTTTTTTCGTACAATCGCCATTCGTGTTTCAAGATTTGGGGGTTGAATATCGGTAATCAGCCCGCCCATGAAGCGGTTTATGATGTGCTCCATCATATCGGGGATTTTGTCCGGCTGTCGGTCGGAGGAGAGAACAATCTGTTTTCTGTCCATCAAAAGACGGTTGAAGATGCGGAAAAATTCCTTTTGTGTTCCCGGTTTGCCGCTGAAAAACTGTATGTCATCGATAATGAGCATATCGATATCTGAAAATTTCTTGTAAAAAGAGGTGGAGTCTTTTTTGTTGACCACATAGTTTATATACTGGTTGGTGAACTCTTCGCTGGTAAGATAGACAACCCTCTCTGCAGTTCCCTCTGTTTGGGCGAAATGGCCAAGGGCCTGCAGAAGATGGGTTTTCCCAAGGCCCGTACCTCCATAGATAATAAGCGGGTTAAAGGAGGTTTTTCCGGGAGCCTCTGCGACTGCAAGAGACGCAGCATGGGCCATGCGATTACTGTCCCCTACAACAAACGATTCGAACTGGTAGTTAGGGTGAAATTGCTCCTTTTCCCGGACAACTTTTGGGATTTTCCTCTGTTGAGTCTCGGTTAGCTCTTCGGTGAGCGGCTGGATAATGGTCCAGTCTTTTTGGGTAGGAACAAATGAGATACTTGTAACCTCAACAGCCATCTCGTTGAGGATCTCTTCTATAATTGCGGTAAAGTGTTGTTCGATAAAATCGGCAAAAAACTGGTTGGGTACCTGAATATGTGCTGCACCATCACTGCTGAGATTAAAATCGGTTGTGCGAAACCAGGTTTCGTAGCTTGCGGAACCAATTTTTTTTTCTATTTTCCGGAGGCATTCAGCCCATAAAGAAGTGGTTGAAAAATCAGGAGATAAGTTATTTGCCAACATGTTATCAACACACCTTGTGATTGACGATAGGAAGTATGTTTCAACTAAACAATGGTATTTTTTACGTGTAAAGAGTATTGGTGAAAATTTTTTAAGTGCTTGTTTTAAAGTGTGTTACAAGTATATTCTGTGGTCGTACTTGAAGCTGCTGCAGTGTTTTCAACGTGTTATCAACAGTCTTTCCACAGGTTGTCCACACAAAGTTATCCACATTTGGTGCAGATCAAAACTGCCTCTACAATATAATATTCATGGGTTCTATTCTCAAGGTAAAAAATGCAAAACCCCAAAAAAGGTAGGGTAATTTATCTCTTTGCCCAGCCAGCTCTCACCTGCGCCCTTTTTGCACCTCTCCATTTCCAGGTTTTATCTGTTTTCACGGAAATGGAAAATACCTTAAGGTTTTTGCCTGTGTGGTCGATAAGAATAACAGGTATAGGATATACGGCAAAAGTATTCAAGGAGGAATAATGGTACTATCTAAGGCTGCTTCGGTTTATGCGGGTAATCCATTTCAAAACAAAAAGTCTGTCCCGGCACTCAGAAACACCCCCAACACTACTACCGGTGCGGTTTTTGCAAAAGAATCCCTAAAAGTGGATTCCCTGCATCTGTCGTATAAAAATGCAGACGGTGACGCTCTGGCACTGAGTATTGAAAGTGTCAGCTATAATAGTAAAACCGTTGCAGCATCGTTTAGTGACAAGGAGCGCGAAGAACTCGTTTCGTTGGTAAAGGATGAGCTTCTTGTGGTTCAGAAAAAGATGATTCAGGTGCTTTTGGGCACTGAGGGCCACAAAGAGGTCGGCTCATCTGAAAAGGCAGAACAACTTGAACTCAACATTCCCGAATACTGGAATGCAGAAAACACCTCACAGCGGATTGTGGATTTTGCACTCTCCTTCTTTGAGCTCCATGATGGGGAAGCAGGGGACTATTTTGAAAAAATCAAAGCAGGAATAGAGGAGGGGTTCAGGCAGGCAAAAGAGATGCTGGGGTCGGTTCCTGAGGCGGTTTCAAATCTTACAGAATCAACCTATGATCTTGTAATGAGCAAACTGGACGACTGGGCTCAGCAAAAGGGCATTTCCCAATAAATCAGTTATCTTTTCCTGGAGGGCGAACGGGTAACCGAACCCCCTCTGATTGTATCTTTTGGATACTTTCACGTACCGACTTGAAGTGCTCCTGAACTGCGTGCATAGTATTTCTCCAGATAAATGCTGTCGAGTCATGCAGCGGGGACAGAAGCGAATCCGAAAGAACAACTACCCGGTCAACTTCACTCAGAAGCGTATCCAGTTTAGAGATCAGATTCTCTGAGGCTGTGGCGATTTCAGGAACTTTTTCAGTGAATTTATAGGCTATAGTACCTGTTTCTTCCAAAAAACGGGCAATCTCAGTTAGCTGTCTGTTCATATCTCTGTCCAGGATCGTAACCGTTGTGATCAGTTTACTGCTTAGGCTATCAATGGCATCAATGAGATTTGAAAACATCTCTGCCAGTGATTGTTGTTGTGGTGAGCCAAGATAGAGATCTGTTGAAACTTCCATAAAGGTAGTGATAAGATCCCGTAGGTTATCAATATAAGCAAGGGCTTCAGGCGGGCTTAATTCAAACGTACCTCTAAGCAGTTGCCCCTCCTCAATCAATGGTGCCCACCGGGGGCCTGGGTCGATTCTGATAAACCGTTCGCCCATCACACCCTTTGGTTTAAGTTCTATAGAGTAACCTTCATGTAATTCAAGGGGTTGTATGGTCCTTATATGAACAAGGATATCCTCATCCCGTGTGGTGAAACTGTGCACATAGCCCACATAGGAGCCCTTAATCAGCACTGGATCCTCTACATCAAGAGCTGCCACTTCGCTGAAAACAATCGAGGATTCGTACCGGGGGCGAATGTCCTGCCAGATAAAGTAGATGAGCATCGCTGACAGAAAGATCAGAAGCGTGAAAATGATTATATAGCCAAGTTTGCGGTCGCTCATAATTATACAAAGATAGCTGAGCGTATGGGAGAAGTCAATCTTTTAGAGGTAAAGGTACTAAAAAACTTGAGTCGTCGATTTTTTTAAAATTGCGACTACTGCTCTACAAACTCACTGCAAGAGATACAAAATCGATTTCCAGCACCTATTTTCAACTTCCCACGTCTAAGTCAGAATAACCCTCAAGTTTTTTTTTCCATCAACCGATATAAAGTAATGAATGCGTCGTAAAAAGGAATCTAAAAGAGGACTGTGGTATGGGAATTTCAATTAACGGGCCATCAGGAATAGACACAAAGTTCATTATCGACTCACTTGTGGCTATGGAGTACGGCAAGGTCCATTCTGTTGAAAAGAACAAGCAGGCGTATCAGCTCAGAATAGACTCCTACTCACAACTCCAGTCCCATCTGGATAGCCTTAACAGCAAGGCAAGAGAACTATCCAGAATTACCTCTTTTGATACATTTACCACAAGCTCCAGCAACGAAAAGGCGGTCACTATTTCCGGTGGAACAGGAAGTGTTGACGGCTCCTACGATGTCAGGGTTTTCCAGACTGCTGAAAATGAAAAGATGGTAACTGCAGCCGGTAGGGTAACCAGTCAGAGTACCGCACTTACCGATATGGGTATAGGGGTTGGTGATATCAGTATTGATGGTGTTGAGATCACTATCGGGGAAAATGATACCCTCCAGGACCTCAGGCTTAAGATAAATAATGCTACTGATGCCAGTGGCAACCGGCTCAATGTAACCGCATCGGTTATGAAGGTCAGTGATGAGGATTTCAGGCTGGTTATTACTTCAAGAACAACCGGCAGTGAGGGAGTCGCGTACCGGGATGTAAGCGGAAGCACACTTCAGGACCTTGGTGTAATAGTTAATGCCGAAGGGGATAAGGGTAATGTAAATCAGCAGCTTAGCTCCTCATTTGATGTGCAGGCAGCTTTTGATTCTCTTGGTGCAGGACAGGCTATTACCTTTGAGGGAACCGATCACAACGGAAATGCCGTTTCAAACACATTTATTAAAAATAGCAGCTCCACCGTAGACGATCTTCTCAACCATATCCAGAACAGCTACAACAGTATGGTTGATGCAAGCATAGATGAACATGGAAGCCTTGTTTTAACCGATAAGGTCACCGGACGCTCTCAGCTCACCATGTCATCCATTGCATTTGGTTCCGCCGGGGCTCAGGCGCTGGATGTTGATGTAATAGGAGCGAACGGGGCAGGGGTTCTGAGCACCGGCAAAGATGCCTATTTCAGTGTTGAGGGCATAAACATGACCTCAAAAACAAACACCGCCTCAGGATTCATACAGGGTGCTTCACTTGAGTTTCACGGTGTCAGTACCGAAAGGACTACCGTCTCATTAAACAGAGATCATGGTGCAATTGCAGATAAATTCAAGGACGTACTCGATACCTATAATGGTCTGCTCCGTTTCAGCAGGGAAAGTACCAAATTTGGTGATCCGGACGATCCAAAAAGCCGCAGAGGCAACCTCGCCGGCGATATGACCGTCAATACGATTGTCTCTCAGGTGAGCTCGGTGTTCAGGCAGCAGTATGATCTGTTTGTTGGTGATATCAAAAATTTCACCATGGCAGGCCTTAAAACCGATGCAAAAACAGGGGAGATGTCTCTGGATGAGACTATGTTCAAAGAGGCCCTTGAGACTAATTTTGATGATGTTGTGCGTCTTTTTGTGAAAACCGGTGCCAGCAGTTCGGCAAATGTCTCCTATGGAAACAGCAGTGGCCAGACCACCTCTGGTAAGTACGAGATTGAAGAGGTTGACGGGGACCATTTCAGAATCAGGCTTGAAGGGTCCGATGAGTGGTTTATGTCTGATGCAAGAACCGGCAGTATTGTTACCTTTTCCGAAGGACCGGCCAGGGGGTTATCCCTTACGGCTCCTGCCGGTAGTTTGGGTGCAGAACAGGCAACCTTTACCTTCTCACAGGGGCTCACAGGGGCTATGGATGACCTCGTGAGCAATATGACCCATCACCGGGACGGCCTTATAAGTATGCGTCAGGAGTCATGGCGTTCAAGTATGAAGCGGGCTGATGATCAGATTATGCGTCTTGAAGACAGAATAGAGAAATACAGGCTTCGTTTAGTAAAACAGTTCAGTGACATGGAACAGGCAATGAGTTCTCTGCATGCTCAGAGTGCACAGTTGTTCTCAAATTTAGGTATGCAACAGTAAGAGGGGGAAGAGATGAATCAGGGTTATACTGCGTACAAAAATGCCAGTATTGATACAGCCGATCAGGGAAAGCTGATTATTATTGCCTATGATGTGGCCATCAAACATGCCAAGCTCGCACTAAACAAGTTTGAAGACTATAAGCTTATTGAGCAGAGAACAAAGCACCTCTTTAAGGTTCAGGATGCGGTCTCAGAACTGCTGAGTTCTCTAAACCTTGAGAGTGGCGAAATAGCCATAAATCTGTACAAATTGTATGAATATATGCTCAAAACACTGGTTGATGCAGGGGTTAAGGGTGATAAAGAGAAGCTCAGGGAAGTGCTGGGTTACCTTGAGACTCTCAAATCAGCATGGGCGGAAGCGGCACTTAAGGTAAAGGCGCAATCTGCTCCCTCTATTGCCACTTCAGGTGTAGCGGTTACGGGGTGAACTATGATTGCAACGACCTCTGTTGAAGAAATACGAGACCTTTATGTCCGAATTCGAGATGTAACCGCTGATTTTCTCCGCAATCCAACTGTGGAGGGGTTCCCCGAATTAATGAAGGTCAGGTCCAGTATGATAGCCTCCATTGCAAGCCACAAAATCCCTCTCAAAGCGAGCTGCAGCGACCCTGTTGTTGCTGAAATCAAAGGGTGTATCGAAACGATCTTGGAGTTGGATAAACGGGCAGCCCGTAGTGCAGACGAAATGATGAGTGATATAAAATCAGAACTATCCTCGCTGGGCAAAAAAGGGCCGGCTGCTAAGGCGTATGCCGCAAACTGCAGGTGAGGGGTCGTAATCGCACGGTAGCGTTTCGAGCTATACTGAAGTTTGTGGCTATACTATTGTATGATTATCGCGAGTGACCAGTCTCCTTTTCGCATGGCAACTTACTCCTAGAACACTATAAGGCAGTTGGCGCAATAATCAACTGCCGCTACAGGCACTGTCCCCGCTGTGCTAAACCTTTTCGTAATGCGCAAGGTCAGAAGATCTGCTCCGATTTCTTCTTCTCGCTTTATGCCTATAGAGCCCAATGTGCGATAAATCATAGCAAAAACCCAATGAATAGATGCACCTGTTTTTTGTCCATATGGTGATGCGCGAATGTCGGGTTAAAGAAAAAGCCTGTTGAAATTACCCTTTACTATCGATTGCAGCTCCGGGGGTGTCACCTTTAAAATATCACAAAGAAACAGTCCGGTGTAGGGCAGATAGGATGGACTGTTGGGTTTTCCCCGCTTTGGAACCGGACTCAGGTAGGGCGAATCAGTTTCGATAAAAAGGTTCTCAAGGGGAATTTCCGGGAGGAGAGTTGTTAGATGGGAATTTTTGTAGGTGACAATTCCCGAAATGGATATGCAATAGCCGCATTGGGTTATGAACCGGAGGGCCTGCAAATCGCCCGTAAAACAGTGAAAAATTGCTTTTTGCACTCCCCGTTGCTTGCATATCTGTGCTGCGTGCATCTCTGCACCCCGGGAATGGATAATTGCAGGAATATCCATTTGTACGGCAAGCTCAAGTTGCTTTTTAAAAAAGGGGAGTTGCTGATCGAGCAGCGGGTAACGGGGATTGGTGTTGTCAATTCCGATCTCTCCGATCGCCCTGCACTCTTTGTGGCTGGCAAGTTTTTTGAGTTTGTCAAACCAGTCCGGTGGCTGGGATGTAACGTCAAAGGGAGAGATTCCTACGGCAGCAACAAGGGATTGGAATTTCTTTGATTGTTCAATGACGATCTGTGCAGTTGCTATTGAGACTGCATTGTTAACAACGGTGGTGACACCACTAAAGAGGTATTTTTCCACGCACCCCCTGAGCTCTTCACCGGAGAGATTAAAAAGGTGGGCATGGATATCCGTCCACATCGTAACTATAGCCTGTCTTTAAAAACCCTGTTCCATTTGGACAGAGACCAGACCGAATGGGACGTCCGGTCCACCCTGAAGGTTACAACACCGGACCCTTTAATTTTCAGTGGTTTGCCATTGTGAGTTACTTCCAGTTGAGAGAGGTCCCCAGCGTGAATGTTGAAACTGTCGAGGGCAGTGAATGAGCGGGGTGCATCTTTTCTGACAAAATTTTTCCATGACTGTCCATCACTAAAAACCTGTACCCACACTGAATCTCTTTTTGAGCTGAGGTTTAGGGTCATTGGCTTTTTTTCGTTTTCAGCAGAAGATTCTTCGGAAGTTGTTTCCGTGGTATCTTCAACCGAAATGGGTGTGAGGGAGACCGTGTCAGGGGATACGGTGGTATCTGGCTGTTCCAGTGTTGTTTCCTGGTAGTGCTGATCCGGTGTTACCCACCCATTTCTGTTGGCAACAAAAGCAAATGCTGCGATAATGACAATAAGAACGATTGCGATTATAAAGGTGGGATTCTGTTTTTCCTCTGAATCATTCATACTGATGTTAATCTTTGATGAGGTCTGGACATGGAGGTCAGACTCGAGGCCTCTCTCTTTGTAGAAGGTTGAAAGGATTGCCTCCGGATCCAGGGAAAGGTACTTTGCAAGAGAGCGCAGATACACTCGCACATAGGGATCGGCAGGCAGAGTGTTATAGTCGCTTGATTCAAGGGCTTTTATATAATTGACATTAAGCTTGAGATCCTTTGCGATGGTCTCCACGGCAATTCGCCGGGTGATACGCTCTTTTCTGAGAATGTCTCCTACACGGTCATTGGATTCATTGCTCTGGCGGGTGGTGCTTTGGTTATTTTCGGACATCAACTGATTCCTTTCGAATAGTATACTGTTTCAACAAATCAAGAGTAGCCGCAACAGGAAGACCAACTACATTATAAAAACAACCTGCAATTTTTTCAATAAATAGCATTGCTTTACCCTGGATTGCGTATCCTCCGGCTTTGTCCTGGTACTCGTTTAAGGCAAGATAGGAGCAGATCTCCGAATCGGTTAGTTGTCTGAAAAAAACGTCGGTCTTTACTGCACAGGAAACTGAAAAATTGATCTCTTCGCACACAAGTGCAACTGCAGAGACCACAAGGTGTTCAGTTCCTGACAGCTTCCTGAGCATCTCAAAAGCGTCGCTTTTATCAGAGGGCTTTCCAAACACCTGCCTGTCTTTAATTACTTCCGTATCAGCTCCAAGAACCAGAGCATGCGGATATCTGCACGCCACTGATTCCGCTTTGGCTCGAGCAAGGCTGCACAACGAACCTACCGGATCATCTCTGTTGAGGTAGGAGAGCTCATCACCTACTTGCGGAGCCACTGTTTTAAATTCAAACCCCATCAGAGACAAAATCTCTTTGCGCCGTGGAGAACACGATGCAAGTAGCAGAGGTCTGGTGGGTTTGTACTGTTCAATCATAAATATAGTTCGCTCACTCTTTAGGGGCAAAATAACACTGCAGGTAAATAGTATGCAAGACTTTATCACCGAATAGTCTTAAATTTAGCATTTTGGAAGGGTCAAAAGCCAAAGTGGGGGGGCTAAAGAGTTGGTAACGTGGTGGCTGAAACAGTGCAGAGGAAAAGTTTGCCTCTTTGGGGTAATTTGCTTCCATCACTATCGGCTAAAACTGGGCTCAGGTAATTTATAAGTACTAGTGAATGAGATAGGTAAGGTGTTGATATTGTTGGCTATAAATTTTTACAGCGGCTGTTTCGGGAAGCGGTGGCACAAAAATTGCATATCTGCTGCTCGTACATTATCAAAAACAAGGACTGTTTAATTATGAACCTCAGACTAAAAGATATTGTGGCAGTTGCAATAGTGATGTGTGTGTCGTTTCCGATTATATACCTTGCGATTCTTTTCTTCACCGGCACAGCACGCGTTGAATTTGGGCCCTCCGATGGAGTTGAAAAGCGCCTGCAGCAGTTGGAAACCGTTCGTCAGAGTGCCCGCAGAGATTCACTTGCAAACCTTAACTCCAAAACCTTTATTGCATTGCAACAGGAACGAAAACAACTCCAGGCCCAACGGGAACGCACCGATGCTCAGAAAAAGCGTATCGATATGCTTCAGAGCGAAATTGAGCGTGAAAGAGAGACTCTTGTTGAGAAACGAAGAGCACTGGAAGAACTGGTGGAGAAGGGGGATGGCTTGGATCGGGACAGAGAGAGGGAATTGGCCAGGCTTTATGGGGCAATGAAGCCGGCAGAGGCGGCATCGATCATTGAAACTCTCAGTGATGAGCTTGCTTTACGCATACTTACCTCAATAAATGACGACAGGCAGAAAGGGAGGATTTTATCTCTTTTAAGCAGGGATAAGGCCTCAAGGATGAGCAGGATGCTTGGAGAACCGGTACTTGATTAGTAAGGGAGTCCGGGCGGTGGTAAACATGTTCAACCCTTAACAAAAGAAAGGAGGTGAGAGCATGAGATCTGATGCGATACTGTTTTTTTCGGGTAAAGACAATGAAGCGAAAAACCGGATGGTCCGGGCACACTCTTCACAAAAAAGAGAAAGTGTGCAGGGGTTCGGTGAACACAGTCAGAAGTCCGACAAGGAGACCTGTCGGTTCAGTACTCTTTACGAACGTATTGCCGGAGAAAACAGAACAGCTGATCAGTCGGTTAGCGATGGCAAACCAGGGGAAAATCGTCATGAAAGGAAATTCTCAGCAGTGGTGGATGCCAACAGAGCGGTAAAAACAGAGGTGAAAGATATCTCTTCTGAAAACCACAATGGTAACCACAAACAGGCTGGTGAGGTTATTAAGGATGCGATCCTGAAGTTGTCTTCTGTTCTCAATCTCAATATCCATGATGCCTTTGATGACATTGCAGAGGAGGCGATCTGCGGTGCAGCAGCAGAGCAGTTTGCTCAGATCCTTTGGGCGCTCAAACACATTACTTCCATGCTTGAGAGTGCGGTGGCAGAGGGTACGGAGGTGGAGATCAAGGGTGTTGTCTTTGATCCTCAGGATATCCCAACACTTCTTACGACTGTTCAGCAGGAAAAGTTTCGCCTTGAACTTGGGCTCAATGCTCTTGGAACAGGCAAAGAGGTAAAAGAAGAGCTAGCGTTGAAACTTGAAGGAAAGGGGGGTATAAACATACCTCAGGCTATCGATCCTTCACAGCTTGAGTTGTCCAGGTCTGAAGTCAGGCGCATATTCGGAAAATTTCATGCCGAACCTACCGACAAGGATCTGGAAACTGCAATCGCAGGAATAAAGGCTCTTATCGGTGAACCAAAAGAGGGTGCAGATATAAAGATCGAGGAGTCCTGTATGCTCAAGCCGCCGCTGGATTCTAAAACCATGCGGGCACTGCTTAAAATCGATTCCAATGAGAGTGTGGCGGTGGCAAACAGGGAGAGTGCCATGGCCAATGAGTCATTGGAGCTTCCGGAGGTGATCGATCTTGCTTTGGCAAAGAATCCTGATGCAGAGATTGATGCAGAGGGGAACGAGCAGGCGGGTGCTTCACTCAGAATTGACGCAAGCACTATGCAGTCTGATCAGTCGGCAAAACTGCAATCGGTGTTGTCGAGGATTACCGATGAGTCGCTGGTAAATCAGGTGGCCAACAGAATGCAAAATGCCATTCGGTCGGGTGTTCATGAGCTTCGCATTCAGCTTCGTCCTGAAACTCTGGGCGACATACAGATGAGTATCAGAATGGAAGGGGAAGTGGTATCTGCCCGCATTCTGGTGGAAAACTCGCAGGTAAAACAGATTATTGAAAATAACCTTCAGATGCTTAAGGATGCACTGGAAGAGAAGCACATTGATACAGGTGCTTTCAGTGTTGATGTAGGCGGTGGTGATGACGGGGAGGCGGAGCGACTGTGGCAACAGGCCTCAGGGGAATTGGGCAGTGGCGTTGCGTTTAATAACGCAAATGATAGTGGCGCAGCTGCTCAAACTCAGGGGCAGACAAGAAAAGGAGTTGACACTGGTCGGCGATATGGAAATAATTCCATGGAATTTTTTGCTTGAGGGGGGAGGTGAAATAGATGAGCTTTATAAGTGATATACAGGGCCTTATGCGGCCAACGGCAGAACCGTATAGTGCAAGGGCAACTATTGCGGGGGGACAGATTGATCCTGGATCAACGGCCTTGACCGGTGACCGTAACACCGATCTCTTCAGAGATCCCAATGAAGAGATGGGTAAAGATGCTTTTTTGCACCTTCTGGTGACGCAGCTGAAATTTCAGGATCCTCTTAATCCTATAGAGAATGCTGAATTTGTTGCTCAGCTTGCGCAGTTTCGCTCTCTTGAAAGCAGCGATAATATCGAAAAGGCGATTGGTAATCTTGATAAATCGTTTAAGGATTCGCTTGGCGCTCAGGAGTATGCTGCTTCTTCGATGGCCAACTCCTCTGCGGTGTCGCTGATTGGCAAGGAGGTTAGGATGCGTCAGACAGAGGTGCGCTGGAATGGTACTGCAGGTGAAACTGTTCCTGTGCAGGTGCATCTTGGTAATTCATCAGAAGCCAAGGTGTTCATTATGGATGAGGATGGTGAGGTTGTCAGGACTATTGTAACCGATGGCAAGGACGACCAGAACAGTGCCTTCGTGCAGTGGGACGGGACTACCGACCAGGGGCAGATGGCAAGGGCCGGAAGCTATGGTATCTATATTGAGGGACAGGAACAGGACGCTTCGCGGTATGCCTTCGTTCAGGATACTGTAACCGGCGTGCGCTTTACCTCAAACGGTGCAATGGCAAAAATTGCAGGCAAGGAGATTTCCATAGGTGATGTGCTGGATGTCTCTATGTCAGAGGGGCAGAGTCTGCATTCTCTAACTCCTGCAACTGCACTTTCGCTGCTTGGAAAGTCGGTAACAGTACACCAGGACGGCTTTAATTATCGGGGTAGGGATAATGAACAGCACAGCCTTGGAGTAATGGGGCCGCCTAATCAAATTTTGACCGTCGAGATTCGTAACAGTGCCAGTGAGGTTGTATGGACTGAATCAGTACCAACCGACAGCACCGGAAGGGGTTTGTTGGAGTGGAACGGAGCGACTGTTTCGGGAAGGTATGCTGATGTTGGCGAGTACAGGGTATCACTTGCTGACTATGAGAGTACTCCCGGAGTCTATACCTTTTTTGAGGGTGCGGTTGACGGGCTTGCTAATCTGACCGGTGAAGTGCAGTTAAAGGTTCAGGGCAGAACTGTGAGGTTAAGCGACATACTGGACATCTCGGAGGTGGCGGCATGAATTCTATAGATAGTAATCAGATGGATCTCAATACCAGAATTCAGGCCCACCGAAGCGGGGCGGTTTTTAAGGATACGGGAGCGGCCCGAAAAGGTGATGTGAATGCAGGGACTGACGCATCGTCGTTTAAGGACGTGTTCAAGTCAAAAGTAGAGCAGTTGAAGTTTTCAGGTCATGCGGTGTCGCGTCTGAAAAGCCGCAATATCAATGTTGATTCTGAGATTATGAGTAAACTTGAGAATGCAGTTTCGGGAGCTGCTGGCAAGGGAGCGCGGGATTCCTTGATTCTGATTAAGGATCTGGCTTTCATTGTCAATATTCCCAACAAGACTGTTGTCACGGCTATGGATGGGGAGAGTATTAGGGATAATGTATTTACAAACATAGACAGCACAGTGATTGCGGGTTAGTAAGTAAACAACGCAGGACCGTGACCACAGAGAGTGGTCCGGATGCGTACAAAACCACAGAATGAATGATGTGGTTTGAGGCTCGCAACTGCAGCAGCTGTAGCCATAGGAGGCAGTTATGGTAAGGTCGCTTTATTCAAGTATCAGTGGGTTAAGAAATCATCAGGTTGCACTTGATGTTACCGGTAACAATATAGCAAATGTCAATACAATAGGTTTTAAGGCCGGTCGTATCACCTTTAAGGAGTCGATGTCGCAGCTTCTTCAGGGTGCTTCCCGTCCTGCGGGTAATGCCGGTGGCACCAACCCTTTGCAGGTTGGTCTTGGAATGTCAATCGGTTCAATTGACAGTATGTTAACACAGGGCAACCTTCAGACCACCGGCCAGATAACCGATCTGGCTCTGGAGGGAAGAGGGTACTTTGCTTATTCAAGCGGAGAGGGGAATTTTTACAGCAGAAACGGGGCGTTACAGATGGATGCCACCGGCAGACTGGTTTCCCCAACAAATGGTTTCACTCTTCAGGGAAAGATGGCAGATGCTGCGGGTAATTATCCTCCGGGTAGCAGGATCGGTGATCTTCGTATACCTTATGGGGATAAATCCCCTGCACGGCAGACTACAGAAATTAAGTTTTCATCCAATCTTGACTCGGACTCTCATGGGCTTGGCACGATTACTCATACCAATCGTTTCCTTGCCAGGGCAGGAGATAACAACACACTCTCTTCACTTTTTGATGAAAACGGAAACAGTCTGGGTATGCGATCCGGTGATGTTCTTACCATTTCAGTCAGTGGTGAGACACCTCTTCGTTTCCACGTAGAGAGAGAGTCAACACTTGAGGATCTTCGCGGAGCATTGCAGACCTATCTTTCAGATAATGTCAATGAATTCATCACGGTTGACATAGTTGGAGGAACGCTTGAGGTCAATGCCGGTTTCAGCGCCGATCCAATTAACAGTCTTCAGATTAGCAGTTCACGACCAGGGTCAAATTCGTATGTTTCAAACACCTTTGTTTTCCCTCCTTCGGTCGCTGCTGGTCAAACAGTTGCCAGCGCCGGTATTCGTACACCTGCCAATGCCAATGATCTTTTAGCAGATGTGTTTGATGCAGCCGGGCAGTCCCTTGGGCTTGAGGAAGGCGATGACATCAACATTAACGGCTCTGTTGGCGGAAGTGCAATTAGCACCACAACCGGAGTTTATGGGCTGGATCCTGCTGATCCGGCGAGTATAACCACCGTTGCTGATTTAATTGAGCTTATTCAGGTGGGGTTCAATTTGCCGGCAACCGATGGAACCATTGATCAGAACCCGACAGTTTCGATCAATGAGCCAGATGTTGACGGTGACCGTATCCCTGCGGGAGCAATCGTTTTGCGCGGTCAGCCTGAACAGGCATTTGCCATTACCAGTGTTTCGATTTCGGCTACCAATTCAAACAATGAACCGCCGGCACCAACCCGTTTCAATGCGAATATGGGATTTACTGCAATACAGAGTGCCCGTGATACCGGTGTTCATGATACATCGATAGTGGTTTATGATGAATCGGGTGATGCCCATAACCTGACAATGACTTTCACTCACTCAGGAAACCCCAGTGAGTGGCTCTGGGAAGTCACCACCATTGGTGGTCAGGAGATAATCGGCGGTAACCGTGGGCGGATGACGTTTGGTCAGGATGGCTCGCCGTCATCTTTCACTTACGATGATGCTGCGACTTCATTTCGGTTTGATCCGATGAACGGTTCAAATATAGTATCGATTAATCTTAATGTTGGTACTCCCGGTTCATTTCAGGGGATCACTCAGTTCCGTGCACCGTCAAGTACCGTTGCCCGCGAACAGGATGGTTATTCCATGGGAAGACTCCAGGAGATATCAATTGATGAAAAGGGCGAGATCAGTGG